>RFWA01000540.1 GCA_009922295.1 Betaproteobacteria bacterium | reverse complement strand
TTCAGGTCCACATCCATGCCATTGTGCGAGAGCAGCACCACCACTTGCGCGCCTTTGGCACGCGCCTCGTCCACGGTTTTTTGCAGGTTGTCTTCCTGAATGCCGAAGCCCCAGTCGGCCATCATGTAGCGCGGGTTGGCAATCGGCGTGTACGGAAAAGCCTGGCCGATGATCGCGCAGGGCACGCCGTTGATGGTGCGCATGACATAGGGCTTGAATACCGGGTCACCGAAATCGTTGGTCTTGATGTTCTGCGCAATGAACTCGATCTGGCCGGCCAGCTCTTTTTCGACAATCTCGGTGACCCGTTCCATGCCCAGGGTGAACTCCCAGTGGCCGGTCATCAGGTCGACGCCCAGCAGTTTGCAGGCCTCCACCATATCCTGGCCCCGGGTCCACAAGGCGGTGGCCGAACCCTGCCAGGTGTCACCACCGTCCAGCAGCAGCGCCCCAGGCCGGCTGGCCTTCATGCGTTTGACCAGCGTGGCCAGGTGGGCAAAACCACCTACCTTGCCGTAGCGCTGCGCCGCCTGCTCAAAGTCGAGGTAGGTGAGCGCGTGGGCCTGCGCCGAGCCGGCCTGCACACCGCAGGCGCGCAGCAGGTGCTCGCCCACCAGGTGCGGCAACTGCCCTTTCATGCTGCCAAAGCCCAGGTTGACGTTGGGCTCGCGGAAATAAATGGGCTTGAGCTGGGCGTGGCAGTCGGTCAGGTGCAGGAACGACACCGTGCCAAAGCGCGGAATGTCATACAGGGCCTCGGACGCCGTGGCCGCGTCTGCCCCCGCATGCCGTGCCAGGCCCATGCCGGCCATGGTGCCGGCCCCCAGCACTTGCAAAAATTCGCGTTTGGTGAGGTTCATGCGTCAAAGGACCCGGCGCAGGCGCAGGGCTAGGTCAAGGTTGCGCTTACTGGTTGACAGGCGATTTCGGGTCGAGCAAGAGCCCGACCACATGCCGAACCTGGGCTTCGTTCAGGATGCCAGCGTGGCCGGCGCGCGGCATGTTGGAGCAGGCGTTGTAGGCCTTGGCGTTCCAGATCTTGCCCCAGGTGTATTCGACGATCGGTTTGGCCGTGGCGCTGTTCGGGTCGGTGATGCCACGCAGTTTGCCGTAGTTGTGCAGGCTGGGGCCAATGGTGCCGTAGGAAATTTCCTTTTGATCGATCTGGTGGCAGTTGTAGCAGTTGCCGCCATTCGCCTGGGTGGCGTCATCGGTCCAGGTCAGGCCGCGCCCGCTCTGAGCTATTTTTTCACCCTCTCGCCAGTCGCCGACAAACTTGCCGTCGGATGGCCATTTGATGGCCTTCATGTTGGCAGCTTCGATGCTGGCACGCACGGCCTCGTCAATGGTCTTGCCCGCCACATCGGCGGCGCTGCATTCGCGGTTGGCGTCGTCCTGGGTCAAGCGGTCCACCTTGACCAGCCCTTCATCACGGAACGAGGCCTTGATGATGGCGGCGGTGAGTTTGTCCAGTTCTGCGCTGGACGGGACGGAGGCGCAGGCGCTTAAGAAAAGGCAGGCGCTTGCGGCGGCATAGGCATAGGTCTTTGGCATGGTCGTGTCTCCTTAGCGTTTGATGGCGGGCGCGATGGACTCGCCACCCTTGCCGTTGACGCCCAGGTACATGCCCAGAGCGATGGTGGCATCGCTGCCAAAGAGCGGGTAGGGGAAGCGCTGTTGCCGGTAGCAGTCGTTCAGGCGCAGTTGCATGCTCCACATCTGGCCGTTGGAGACGCGGTAGGCGGGCCACGCGCCAAACCCATTGCCAGCGCCCGGATTTTTCGTCAAATTGGGCAAGTCCTGCAGCCGGATGCGTTTGTTGTCTTCACCGTGGCATGAGGAGCAGGAAAAATCATGCGTGCCACTGCGGGCAAAAAACAGGCGTTTACCGACCTCGTACATGGTTTTTTCCTGCACCGTGTTGTGGGGCAGGTTGAAGGCCATGCCGCGTGACTCCGCCGAAATGTAGGCCGTCAGCGCCGTCAGGTTGACTTGCTCGCCACGGCCAAATGCTGTCTTGGCGATCTCAGACGCATTGAAGCCCTGCAGGGTTT
>RFWA01000539.1 GCA_009922295.1 Betaproteobacteria bacterium | reverse complement strand
GGTCTGGGCAAAGTCCATGCCGCCGAGCTGCACCGGCAACAGGCGGCGGGTGTCAGGGTTGAGCGTGGTCTCCCACAATTGCTCGGCGTTCATTTCCCCCAGGCCCTTGAATCGGCTGATGCTCCAGGCGGTATCACGAACACCCTCCTTGCGCAGCTTGTCCAAAATGACGGTGAGTTCAACGTCATCGAGCGCGTAGGCTTTGGACGCCGGTTTTTTGCCACGCGCCGGCGCATCCACCCGGAACAGCGGCGGACGCGCCACATACACATGGCCGGTCTCGATCAGCTTGGGGAAATGTCGGAAAAACAGCGTCAGCAGCAGCACCTGAATGTGCGAGCCGTCCACATCGGCATCCGACAAGATGCAGACCTTGCCGTAGCGCAAGCCACTGAGGTCGGGCGTATCCAGCGGGCCGTGTGGGTCAACCCCAATGGCCACCGCAATGTCATGGATCTCATTGTTGGCAAACAGCCGGTCGCGCTCCACCTCCCAGGTGTTGAGCACCTTGCCCCTCAGCGGCAAAATGGCCTGGCTCTCCTTGTCGCGCCCCATCTTGGCGCTGCCACCGGCCGAGTCGCCCTCCACCAGAAACACCTCGTTGTGCGCCAGATCACGGCTCTCACAGTCGGTCAGCTTGCCGGGCAGCACCGCCACGCCGGAGCCCTTGCGCTTTTCGACCTTCTGACCGGCCTTTTGCCGGCTTTGCGCCGCCTTGATCGCCAGCTCGGCCAGTTTTTTGCCGTAATCGACATGCTGATTCAGCCACAGCTCCAGCGCCGGACGTACAAAGCCAGAAACCAGCCGCACCGCATCGCGCGAGTTCAGCCGCTCTTTGATCTGGCCCTGAAACTGGGGGTCGAGCACCTTGGCCGACAGCACATAGCTGGCGCGGGCGAAGACGTCTTCAGGCAGCAGCTTGACGCCTTTGGGCGCCAGTGCGTGCAATTCAATGAAACTCTTGACCGCCTGGAACAAGCCGTCACGCAGGCCGCTCTCGTGCGTGCCACCGGCGCTGGTAGGGATCAGGTTGACATAGCTCTCGCGCACCGGCTGGCCGTCTTCGGTGAAGGCCACACACCAAGAGGCACCCTCCCCGTCGGCAAAGCTGTCGTGCTGCGCATCGGCAAAGCCCTCGCCCTCAAACAGCGGGATCACCGGCTCGCCATTGAGGGTCTGCATCAGGTAATCGCGCAGACCACCCTTATAGACCCAGCTTTGCGTCTCTTTGGCTTTCTCGTTGACCAGCGTGACCGTGACGCCCGGCATCAGCACCGCCTTGCTGCGCAGCAGGTGCACCAACTCGGACATGGGCAGGTTGGGGGTCTCAAAGTAGCGGGCATCGGGCCAGACCCGAACCGAGGTGCCGGATTTGCGGTCGCCCTCAGCCGCCTTACGAGTTTGGAGCGGCTCGATCACATCGCCGCCCGAGAACGCCAACTGAGCCACCATGCCTTCCCGGTAAGTGGTGACCTCCAGCCGCTTGGCCAGCGCGTTGGTGACGCTGACGCCCACGCCATGCAGGCCGCCGGAGAAACTGTAGGCACCGCCATGCCCCTTGTCAAACTTGCCACCAGCGTGCAAGCGGGTAAAAACCAGCTCGATGACAGGGGCGTTTTCTTCAGCATGCAGGCCAAACGGAATGCCACGCCCGTCGTCTTCGATGCTGACGGCGCCATCGGCATGCAAGACCACGCGAATTTTCTTGCCATGCCCAGCCAGCGCTTCGTCGGCGGCGTTGTCCAGCACCTCTTGGATCACGTGCAAGGGGTTGTCGGTGCGGGTGTACATGCCCGGGCGCTGCTTGACGGGCTCCAGCCCCTTGAGCACGCGGATCGATGATTCAGAGTATTCGACGCTGGGTTTGACGGCCATAGCCCCGGATTGTAGTGTGAAGCGGCCTCAAAGCTGTATGAATTCACAGCCACCACTCACCAAGGCGACAGTGGCTCCAGGCCGCGTGGTCTTGGATTCGCTACATTTGAGGAATGACTAACCCAACCAAAATGCTGTCTACCAACCAGGTCTTGCTGTGCGGCGCCTGCATCCTGACCTTGTCCATGGGCATAC
>RFWA01000538.1 GCA_009922295.1 Betaproteobacteria bacterium | reverse complement strand
CACCAGGTTCACCAGCAGGTAGATCACAGTGGCGGCGGCAAAGGCCTCGAACACCTGAAAGGTCAGCTCCTGCATGGCGCGGGTGCGGGCGGTCAGCTCCATCAGCCCCACCGTCAGGGCCACCGAGGTGTTCTTGATAATGTTCAGGAACTCGCTGGTCAGCGGTGGCAGGATGATGCGAAAGGCCTGCGGCAGCAGCACATAGCGGTAAGTGGCTGGTAGCGTCAAACCCAGCGCGGTGCCCGCCATGGCCTGCCCGCGCGGCAGCGACTGGATGCCGGCCTTGAGCTGCTCGGCAATTCGCACCGAAGTGAAGCAGCCCAGGCAGACCACCGCCGTAAAAAACGGCGCGTTGGGCATCTGCTTGAGCGCGTCGCCCCAGCGCACCGGCAGCAACTCGGGCAACACAAAAAACCAAAGAAACATCTGCACCAGCAGCGGAATGTTGCGGAACAACTCGACGTAGGCATTGCCCAGACGCACCAGCCAAGGCTTGGGCGTGGTGCGCACGACGCCGACCACGGTGCCCAGCAGCAGCGCAATGGTCCAAGCGCACAGCGCCGTGACTATCGTCCAGCCCAGGCCTGTGACCAGCGTGAACAAAAACGTGCCGGAGCCTTCCGGGTTATCCGCCCAGAAAATGCCCCAGTTCCACTTGTAATTCACCGACGGCTGCCCGATTCGGCGGCCAGAGCCGCCGCCCCAAACTTATTCGTAAACCTTGGGTTCCGGGGAGTCGGTGGGTTTGGCAAAGGTCCGCTTGAGCGCGGCGCTGATCGGCAGGTTCAGGTTGACGTTTTTCGGCGGCACGGGTGCCAGGAACCATTTGGCGTAGATTTTCTCGATCTCACCGCTTTGCATCAGACCTCCCACGGTGCGGTCGACCAGGGCTTTGAAGCTGGGGTCTTCGCGGCGCAGCATGATGCCGTAGGGCTCGATAGACAAAGCTTCGGCCGACACGACGTAGTCGGCGGGCGTCTTGGCCGTGGCCACCAGCGAGTACAGCAGGATGTCGTCCATCACAAAGGCGGCGGCGCGGCCGGTCTCCACCATCAGGAAGGCTTCGGCATGGTCCTTGGCGGCCATGATGTTCATGCCCAGGTTGCGCGCGGCGTTGAGTTCGGTGGCCTGTTTGATGTTGGTCGAACCCGAGGTAGAGACGATGGTTTTGCCCTTGAGCCCGTCGAAGTTGGCCACATTGGCGGCCTTCTTGGTCACAAACCGGTTGGCGGTGATGAAGGTGGTGGGGGCGTAAGCCACCTGTTTTTGCCGATCAGCATTGTTGGTGGTGGAGCCGCACTCCAGGTCAATCGTGCCATTGGCCATCAGCGGGATGCGGGTGGCCGAGGTAACCGGCGCCATTTTGACGGCCAAATTCGGCAGCTTGAGCTCGGCCTTGACCGCGTCCGCAATCTTCAGGCAGATGTCCATCGAATAACCGATGGGCTCTTGCTTGTCGTTGAGGTAAGAGAAGGGAATGGAAGAGTCGCGGTGGCCGATGGTGATGGCGCCGTCCTTGCGAATCTTGTCAAGGGTTTGGGCCTGCGGGCCGGCCGCGCCGAGCAGCAGTGCGGCGGCAGCCACGGCGGAAAGAAGGTTCTTCAAAGGTGAGCTCCTGAATGGATTGAGACGGGTGTGGACGTATCGCCACGGCAGTTTATCGCCTCACAGTGGGCCGCCCCCTAGTGTTAAACCCTCAAATCCGCCCGGCATAATGACAGCATGCACAACCTACCCTCCCTACCTTGCTACCTTAACGGCGAATTTACCCAGCTTCAAAACGCCAAAATCAGCGTGATGGACCGGGGCTTTATCTTCGGCGACGGCATTTACGAGGTGGTGCCGGTCTACGGCGGTCAGCCCTTCCGCTTTGCCCAGCACATGGCGCGGCTCGAGCGCAGCCTGGCCGAGCTGCGCATCACCAACCCGATGAGTCGGGCTGAATGGGCCGCCATTGCATCTAAATTGATAGCAGACTATGCCCAATCCACGGGGGCTGAAGGCCAAAATGGTGATCAGATGATCTACATCCAGGTGAGCCGCGGGGTGGCCATGCGCGACCACGTCATG
>RFWA01000537.1 GCA_009922295.1 Betaproteobacteria bacterium | reverse complement strand
CAGCTCGAGGCAAAGGGCTTTCACACCATCGACCTGTCCGACAACGAGACCGCCAAGCTGCATGTGCGCCATCTGGTCGGCGGCCACGCGCCCCTGGAGGTCCGGCAACGAAACGCGCTGGGCGCGTTGGGCGAACTCGTCTACCGCTTCGAATTTCCGGAGCGGCCCGGCGCGCTGATGAAGTTCCTCGACGCCATGGGTTCGAGCTGGAACATCAGCCTGTTCCATTACCGCAACCACGGCGGCGACAACGGCCGTGTCATGGTCGGCATGCAGGTGCCGAAGAAGGAAATGCCGGCATTCCGCAAATTCCTCAAGACGCTCGGCTATCCCTGGGAAGACGAAACCGAGAACCCGGCCTACAAGCTGTTCCTTGGTTGAGCGTTTCCGGCCGTCTTGGCCGGCAGCTGCAGCGAGTGAAGCGCTGCGATTAGTTCGGGCTCAGGGCTTCCCGCCGAAGGATTCACTGAACAAGGGGGCATGCCCCCTGATATGTATTGATCTGTCAATTCTCGAACGGATATTTCTCTTTTCGTTATTTCATGGTGCAGTGTGTGGGGAGCAGAACGGACAGCAAACCGACGGTTGATCAGTCTGATATGCGCGGGTTGGTTACCGCATGACAACCGATTCGTCGGGGAGCTGCCTTGGTCTTGTAGCGAGGATCATCGCGTTGCCGGATGCCTCATAGGGGGCTCGAGGGTTCTCCCACCGTTGTCCATTCTGCTGCCCACACACTTCACCTTTACGGTCATGACGCCTCCTATATCGATGCTTGGGCCGTGACTGGCGGCACGGCTTGGCCAATGGCCCAGATGAAGCCGGCCAACTCGCGCGCGATGGCTGTGCACACTTGCACCTTGAGCTTGCCTTTGCCCTCCAGGCGCCGGTAACGCCCGCATAAGCGCGTCTGCGCTTTCCAGGCAATATCCTGGATGGCTTCGGGCGCTCGCTCGGCGCGCCGTTGCAATACGGCAGTCTTTCGGGCCGGGTGACGGTACGTCCAGGCCGCCTCCACCAGCACCCGGCGCACGTGCCCGTTGCCGGTCTTGGTGATACCCCCACGGCTTCGTTTGCCGCCGCTGGAGTGTTCGCTGGGCACCACGCCCAGGTACGCCATCAGTTGCGGCGCACCGGCAAAGCGCCTCAAGTCGCCGATCTCGGCCACCACCGTCGTCGCGCTCAGCAGACTCACCCCGCGTAAGGCCATCAAAGCCTGGATCACCGGCCAGAACACCGATTCGTTGGATGCACGCTCGATGTGCTGATCGAACGCGCCGACGCGTTGGGTCAACGCCCTCACCGTATCGACGTACTCCTGGAAGACGATTTGCTGTACCGGTTGCTCCAGCTTGACCGTCTCCAGCCAGCGCGCATGGGCCTGCGTCCAGTGGCTCTTTCCGCTATAGCGCTGGCCATGGCGCAACAGAAACCCCAGCAGCCGCTGCCGGGACTGGCGCTGCAAATGCTTCATGTCCTCTCTGGCCCGCGTCAGATCGCGCAGCGCCTCCTGCGCCCCATCGGGCACCCACACCGCGGTCAACTCGTGCGCCCGGTGCAGTCGCGCCAAGGACAGGCTATCGCGCCGGTCGGTCTTGACTCGATCTCCCGCTTTCCTCGGAATCAGCGAGGGGGCCACCACCAGGCACTCGTGCTTCAATTCCCGCAACTGCCGGTACACCCCGTAACCGCACGCCCCCGCCTCATAGCAAAACGACAGCCGCGCATCCCCCTTCTTGAGTTGCCGGGCCAGCTTGGCCACCGCCTCTGAGGTATTGGCGATCTCCCCGAAGTAGCGCACCTCGCCTCCGCCTGCCTCCGCTATCGACACCGCGATCGTCTCCTTGTGCACATCCAGCCCCACGTACTTGCTAAACTCTTTCATGACCTGCCCCCTCAATTGCGGCTCTGTGCCGACGGTTGAACAAACCCCAAGCGTAACCCGCGTCTCTTGAGGTGCGGCAGGTCAATACATGATGTCTTGTTCAGTGAATCCTTACGGCCGGTGACCCTGCATCGGCGGCAGATCGAATTCTGCAAGATCTCATACTCTTTTTTATTGAGTCTAAG
>RFWA01000536.1 GCA_009922295.1 Betaproteobacteria bacterium | reverse complement strand
GTGATCAGCCGGTCACAGACGTGGCCGAGTCAGCCATTGCGGCTGGTTGTCACTTTTCCACCGGGTGGTGCTAGCGACATCGTCGCCCGGCTGATCGCCCCTGCGCTGGCCGAGAAACTGGGCCAATCCGTGGTGGTGGATAACCGCCCCGGTGGTGCGTCTACCATCGGCGCTGTGCACGTTGCCAATGCTGAGGCCAACGGTTACACCCTGCTGATGTCCAATTCGGCCCCCATGTTGATCGCGCCAGCGCTGATGGACAAACCCCTGTATGACCCCGTGAAGAGCTTTAGACATCTGAGCTACATCGGTGATGTGCCGACCGTGCTGGCGGTGCACCCTTCATTGGGGGTGACTGACTTTGCAGGCTTTGTTGCTTGGGCAAAGTCGCAAAAAGACCCGGTTCCTTTTGGCAGCGGCGGGACTGCGTCGATTGGGCACATTGTGGGCGAGTTACTGGGCCAACAAGCTGGGCTGAAGGTGCTGCACGTGCCCTACCGTGGCGCTGGCCCGATGCGCACCGATCTGTTGGGCGGGCAGTTGAAGGTGGCGGTAGACGCCTTGCCCCAAAACCTGCAGTTTCGCAAAACCGGGCAGTTGCGGCTGCTCGCGATCACTTCGGCCAAGCGTGTTGCACAGGCTAACGATATTCCTACTCTGGCGGAGCTCGGTTATCCCACCTTGGTCGCCGAAAATTTTGTCGGTTTATCTGCACCCGCGGCAGTGCCGCCGGCGGTGGCCCAGATGCTGATCAAGGCGGTTAACGATGTGATGGCCATGCCAGACATTCGCAGTAAGTTGCTGGCCCAGGGCTTTGAACTCGAGAATCGGTCGCCGGAGATGTTCACTGCCTTCATCAAGGAACAAGCGGCACTTTGGGCGCCTGTCGTCAAAGCCAGCGGCGCTACCTTATGAGCCGCGTTTTAGTTCTTGTCAGGGATTTGCGATGACCGCGCCGCGCATCAAGGTGGCGCTCTTTGGCCCACCAGGCCAGGGTAGCTTTAACGAGTCCGGTTACGACGGCGCCATGCGGGCCCGTGCCGCCGGCCATTCCGTCGAGGTGCACTGGATCGCCCCGCTGGCGGCGCAAGACCGTGCCGAGGCGCTGCGCACCCTATGCAAGCAATCCCCCGACTTGTTGGTCGCTCATGGTGGCCAGGGTGATGAACCTGTGAAACTCATCCATCAGGAGTTTCCTGGAACGGTGTTTGCGATCACCCAAGGCAATTTCCTCGCACCCAACACGGCGTGTTACGAGGTGCTTCAGGAGCAGTCGGCATTTCTGGCTGGCGTACTGGCCGGCCTTGCCTCCAAAACTGGGGTGGTAGCCCACCTGTCTGGTGAAAAAGTTGGCCCGGGTCTGAAGGGACGTGCGGCGTTTGCCAGTGGACTGAAACATATCGCACCCAACTGCCGTTTTGTGACTACATTTTGCGGTCGTCAGCATGACCCCGATCTCGCATTCGAGAGTACGCGTCGCTTGCAAGGCATGGGTGCAGACCTGATCTTTGCCATGATTGATGGCGGTCGACTCGGCGTCTCGCGGGCCTGCCAAGAATTGCCCATCCGTCAGATCGGTAATGTGCTGGACTGGGTCACACGTGATCCCGCCGTGTTCCTTGCTTCGGCGGTCGCGGACTCTGGTCGTGGCCTAGCCCAGGCCATTGACGATTTCGCTCATGGCCGGTTGCGAACCGGCGTTTCGGTGACCTATGGGTTAGAGCAGCCGGATTATGTTCGCTTGGTGGTCAATGCAGAACTGAGCGCGCGGTTCGGCCCCCAAATTACTGATTGGACGGCGCCTGACGGCGAGCAGCGCCTTAGCCAGTCTGAAACCAGGCCGACTTGGTTTGCAGGTAAGACTGCAGGCTTATCATGTGTTTGTCGCTCTCGTCTTGCGCGATGCTCATGCGGTTGCTGGCGCCAACAAGCAGCGCCGCTGAGGTGGCGCTCGGTGGAAGGCCTGCTCAAGCCCTAAACGGGTTGCGAATGACCAGCGCATTGGCGCTTGCCGGTCCGGGTAACTTGATATTGAGCCCGTCCTGCATGTCCTCAGAATACAAAACGGCGCA
>RFWA01000535.1 GCA_009922295.1 Betaproteobacteria bacterium | reverse complement strand
TCACCGCTGGAAAACGGGTAGGCCACCACGGTCGGGTCCACCACCAGCTTGGGCTGATCCACGGACCGGTCAGCCTCTTCCTGCGAGACCACAAAACCGCCACCCACCGAGAAATAGCGCCGCTCCTCGAGCAGCCCACCATCGGCCGCAAAAGCCAGCAAGCGCACACCGTTGGAATGAAACGGCAGGGTTTCATTGCGCAAAAACAAGATGTCACTGCGCTCATTGAACGCCGCAGGGTATTCGCCATTGAGCAGCACGCTGGCCTCGTCCCGGATCTGCCGGATGCGCGACTCAATGCTGTCTGGGTCAATGCTGTCCGGCATCAGGCCACCGAGCCCGAGCATGATGGCCGTATCCGTGCCATGCCCCTTGCCGGTCGCACCCAGCGAGCCATACAGTCGGGCTTCGATTCGGGCGACCTGGCTCAATTGCCCGGATTTGGACAATCGCCGCACAAACATCGCAGCGGCCTTCATAGGCCCAACGGTATGCGACGACGACGGGCCAATGCCAATCTTGAAAAGGTCAAAAACACTCAGGGCCATGGTCCACTTTCAAACTTGCAGGGGGTGGCGTCAATCCGGCGATTGACTGACTGCATTGTGATGAGCTGCTTTGCTGTTGGTATCCACGGAACGACATCCAGTACGCAGCAAGCGACCAAACGCGCTGACGTCTGAAAACAAGATGGCGTCGCTTGCGGATCATAAGCAGCAGGGCAGCCTGCACATACTGTACATAGTTCGGGCATGGTCTTTGCCCTTTCATTCTTCTGGAGAGATGGTATGAGCGAAGTACAGACGGAGATGCAGCCCGCCAGAGCCCGACGCGCCGGTGGTGGACGTGAGGCCAAACGTGCGGCACGCTCGGCGCGCAGCAGCCAATCAGCGCCCTACATCACCCGAAAAATTCCGTACTATGAAGTTCTGGACGAGGAGGGCCTGCAGATCATCGAACGCAACGCCGACACCATCCTTGAAGAGACTGGCATTGATTTTCGGGATGACGCCGAAGCATTGGCGCTGTTCAAGGCGGCTGGTGCCGACGTGAGGGGCGAACGCGTGCGTTTCCCGCGCGGACTGTGCCGCAGTTTGGTGCAAGCCACGGCGCCGCGCGAATTTACACAATATGCCCGTAACCCGGCACACAACGTCGTCATTGGCGGCAAGAACACGGTGTTTGCACCGGCTTACGGCTCGCCATTTGTGCGTGATCTGGACCGCGGCCGTCGCTACGCCACGATTGAAGACTTCCAGAATTTCGTCAAGCTGACCTACATGGCCAACGCCTTGCACCATTCGGGCGGCACGATTTGCGAGCCGGTAGACCTGCCGGTCAACAAGCGCCACTTCGACATGGTGTACGCCCACATGAAATTCACCGACAAGCCCTATATGGGCTCGGTCACACACCCCGACCGGGCGCGTGACACGGTTGAGATGACGCGGATTCTGTTTGGCGACGACTACCTGGACCCACTGACCGGCAAGCCTAAGACCTGTGTCATCAATCTGATCAACGCCAATTCACCGATGACCTTTGATGAGACCATGCTGGGCGCTGCCAAGGTCTATGCGCGGGCGAACCAGGCCAGCATCATCACCCCCTTTATTCTGGCTGGCGCCATGTCGCCAGTGACCGTGGCGGGCACAGCCGCCCAGACCCTGGCTGAGTCTCTGGCCGGCATGGCTTTCGTCCAACTGGTCAACCCGGGCGCACCGGTGGTGATGGGAAGTTTTGCCTCGTCAATCTCCATGCAATCCGGCGCACCGACTTTTGGCACACCCGAACCCGCCCTGGTGCTGTATGTGATGGCTGCACTGGCCCGACGACTTGGGGTGCCATTCCGTTCTGGCGGCGGCCTGTGTGGCTCCAAGACTTCAGATGCCCAAGCGGCCTCGGAGTCGGCCAACACCATGTTGCCAACCTGCCTGGGCGGGGTAAATTTTGTCTTGCATACGGCGGGCTGGCTTGAAGGCGGCCTGTCCATGGGCTATGAAAAATTCATCATGGACGTCGACCAGGCCGGCATGATGCACACCCTGATGGCGGGCGTAGACCTGTCAGAGAA
>RFWA01000534.1 GCA_009922295.1 Betaproteobacteria bacterium | reverse complement strand
TGCCTCGAGCGTCAACGTGTTCAATAACGACGGAGGTAGTACCGCCAACTTCAACGGCGTCGCCGCCATCGGCAGCTTGGTGAACAACTTAGGTTACCTGAACTTCAATGCTGACGGCGGCGTGCGTCTCATCGGTGGAGACGCCACCGGTGCGCTCACCATTGCCAGCACCAAGAGCCTGACGATTTCCCAAGGAAGCTACGCTGGCACGATCCAGGGCGCTGGCTCGATCATCAAGGCTGGGGCTAATACCCTGACCTTGGGCGGAGTCCTCGTGGACAACTACACGGGCACCACCACCGTCAGCGCCGGCACCTTGGTGTTCAGCTCGGCCGTCACCTTGGCCGGTCAAGTCACCAATAACGCTACGCTGAACTTCACGGCAGCTGCGGGCACAACGACCCTTTCGACGGGTCTCAACGGTTCGGGTACCACGAGCTTCACGGGTTCCGCCGACGTCAACGTACGTGCGGGCACGGGTACACAGAACTTCTTCCAGAACTCATCCGTCACGACCTTGAACGGCTCAGGTACCGTCAGCATCGATAATCATCCAGGGTGCGAACGTCATCAAGACGAGCGCGGGTACCTTGACGCTCTCGGGAACGGGTGTGGATGACTACACCGGCACCACGACCGTCAACGCCGGGACGCTGGTCTTCGACTCCGCCGTCACCTTGACCGCTCAGGTCACCAATGACGCCACGCTGAACTTCACGGCAGCCGCGGGCACGACGACCCTCTCGACGGGTCTCGCTGGTTCGGGTACCACCAACTTCTCGGGCAGCTCCGTCATCGCGAGCCGCACGGGCTCGGGTACGGTCAACTACCTTGGCAACACCACGGTCAACAGCGTCTCCGGCTCCGGCTCATTCGTCATCGCTGCTTCGAAGAATCTTACCATCCAAGCGGGTACTTTGACGGGTGCCATCACGGGAAGCGGCGCCCTCGTCAAGACTACCGCAGGTACGCTGACCCTCAACACGGGTACGAGTAGCTACGGTAACACCGACGTCCAGGCGGGCCTGCTGACCGTCAATAGCACCATTACTTCCGCGAACGTCACGGTCGCCTCGGGTGCCACCTTGGGTGGTTCCGGTACGATCACATCCTGAATGCCGTCGGCGCCCAAGTGCTCGCCAATAACTCCAACTACGTGGCCGAAATCGGCGGACTAACTGCCGGTAACGCCTCTGGTAACCACGACCAATTCAACGTCACCGGCACGGTGACGATTGGAACGGGTGTCACCTTGAACCCTACGGCCTACGGTGCCTTCACGGCCACGTCCTTGGCTCGTGCTAACGCCCTCACCCTGATCAAGGCGACGGGAGGCATCACTGGCGCCATCGCCGATTATGCCGGAAGCGACTTCACCAGCTGGGTCCTGTTCGATAACAACTCCGACACGGCTCATACCTACGGTAATTTGTATGGTACGGGCTTGAGCGCCGCACAGACGTTCGGTGCTTGGGGTACGAACACGAGCCGCACTGCGGTAGCTAACGCTCTCTGGACGGCTTCGGTCACCGAAGCAGCCGCTTCCGTGACGCATGCCGGTGCTGAGCGCGCTGGTTTCATCAACACCAACACCAACGCCGGTAAGGCCGCCTTGGCCTTGATCAACGCAGGTGCGAATACCAACGCCGTCCTGGATTCCTATTCTCCGGAAGTCTTCCTGGGACTTGGCGATTACGCTCAGACCTCCGCCCGTACCATCGCGGACGGCGTTCTCGGCCAATCCTCGCCGTTGTTCGTCCAAGGTAAGTGGAACATCGGAGCTGGTTACAGCAACGCCTCCAGCGATTACACTGGTGGATCATCCGCCGCCTTCGACCGTCATCTCTCCAGCACGACCAATTACGCGAACATCAGCTACAGCTATGATCCGCAGTGGAAGGCTGGTCTGTTCTACGGACATAATTCGGGCCACACGAACGCGCTCTCGAGTACGAACTCTGTAAGCGGAGACGTCTTGGGACTGAGTCTGGAAGGTTCGATCGCTTACCGTTATCCAATCAGCGTCAAGGCCGCGATCAGCACCTCGAACCTCCGCTTCGACTCGAGCCGCACCATGGCTTTGGCGAATTCGGGTGACGA
>RFWA01000533.1 GCA_009922295.1 Betaproteobacteria bacterium | reverse complement strand
CGCCACCACCTTTGATCATGTACCCACGGGCATCGATCTCATCGGCGCCGTCAATGTAGACCGCCAGCTCGTCCACCTCATTGGAATCGAACACCGGGATGCCCAGGGCTTGCAGGCGCTGCGTGCTCGCCAGCGAGCTTGAGACCGCCCCCTTGATGTCGCCACGCATGGAAGCCAAGGCCTCGATGAACTTGTTGACGGTGGAACCGGTGCCCACCCCAATGATCTCGCCAGGGACCACGTAAGCCAGGGCGGCGACGCCGACCAGGGTCTTAAGTTGGTCTTGGGACAGGGTGACGGCGGGGGCTTGGTTTTTCATCTGGGAGAATCGGGCTGATCTTAGAAGTTGTTGTACTCACACCGCTTGAATTATCCGATGCCGCTACTCCCCTACGCCCTGGCCCGTCCCTTTTTGTTTGGTCTGGACCCGGAGGCAGCCCACGATCTCACGCTGCAAGCCCTGGCCCGAACCCAGGGCACACCCCTCCAATGGGCCTATTGCGCACAGCGGATTGATGACCCGGTGGTGCTTGCCGGCCTGCGTTTCCCGAACCGGGTCGGCCTGGCCGCCGGTCTGGACAAGAACGCCCGCTGCATTGATGCGCTGGGCGCCATGGGCTTTGGTTTTGTCGAGGTGGGTACCGTGACACCACTGGCGCAGCCAGGCAACCCCAAGCCTCGGATGTTCCGTCTGCCGCAGGCACAGGCGCTGATCAACCGGCTGGGCTTCAACAACGACGGTCTTGCTGCTTTTATCGACAACGTCACACAATCTAGCCATCACCGGCAGCGCATTGCGGCCAAGCCTGGCATTCGCCCCCCCATGCTTCTTGGGCTCAATATCGGCAAAAATGCGTCGACCCCCATCGAAAAGGCCACCGACGACTATCTGCTGGGCTTGACGGGCGTCTACCCGTTCGCGGATTACGTCACCATCAACATCTCCAGCCCCAACACCAAAAATCTGCGCGAATTGCAGTCCGACGATGCGCTGGACAAGCTGCTGAGCGCGCTGGCCCAACGCCGCGAAGCCTTGGCACAACAACACGGCAAGCGCACGCCGCTGTTTGTCAAAATCGCGCCCGACTTGGAGTCCGAGCAAGTGCAGGCCATTGCTGCGGCACTGAAGCGGCACGACATGGACGGCGTCATCGCCACCAACACCACGCTAGCCCGCGACGCGGTGCAGGGCCAGCTACATGCCGCAGAGGCCGGCGGCTTGTCTGGTGCACCAGTGCTGCTTGCAAGCAACCGCGTCATCACCCAGTTACGCGCCGCGCTAGGCCCAGGCTTTCCGATCATCGGGGTTGGGGGCATCATGAGCGGCGCGGACGCGGTGAGCAAAATCCGGGCTGGGGCCGATGTGGTGCAAATCTACACCGGCCTGATTTACCAAGGCCCCGGCCTGGTTAGACAAGCTGCACTTCAGATAAAAAACGGGCTCTAGGCCACGTCATTACTGAATACTTTGCTATTTTTTAAGTAGCAAACTCCACATATTCCCTTCACTTAGTTGGTCATGGCTCGCCAGCGACTGGCGGCAGCCTGTGGGGAGCAGGCTGGCGGGGCATTCGGCTCCGCGGCTGTCCCCCGCCCTGTGGGCTCCTCCTTGATGCCGCTGCGCCGAACGCCCCACCAACCTCCTCTGGCTGAGTGTTTTGTAAACAGTGGCATCGGTCCTGCAGTGCGCTAATCTCAATCTGCAGTCATGGCCAAAACATGCTCAGCAATTGCCAGTGAACTGGTCAGGCCCGGCGACTCGATGCCAAACAAGTTGACCAGCCCGGGCACACCATGCGTGGCCGCCCCCTGGATCAAGAAGTCACGGGCGGCTTCTTCGGGAGCATTGAGCTTTGGGCGAATGCCGGCGTAGCCCGGTTGCAGCGCGCCGTCAGCCAGCCCTGGCCAGTAGCGCCGCACCTCAGCATAAAAGCCGTTGCCACGCGCCGGGTCAACCACCCAGTCGTCGGCCGAATCCACCCACTGCACATCGGGACCAAAGCGGGCCTGACCACCCAGATCGATAGTCAGGTGCACCCCCAAGCCGCCGGCCTGTGGCATGGGGTAAATCAACCGGGAAAAGGGCGCGCGGCCTAGCAG
>RFWA01000532.1 GCA_009922295.1 Betaproteobacteria bacterium | reverse complement strand
CAGTGGGGCGCCGACTACTGGGATCCGCACACCAATGCCGACACCTTTGCCCGCAACCCTGACAACTCGGATGCGCCCAAGTCCAAGCCCCTGGCCTGGCGCAATGCCTGGGATATTCCTGAGCTGACCAAGCAGGCTGACGCCGCCGTGCTCGAGCGCGACGGCAAGAAGCGCAAGGCCATGTATGAAAAAATGCAAGCCGAGTTCCGCAAGACCAGCCCCTTTGTGATGCTCTACCAGCAGACCGAAGTAGCCGCCATGCGCAGCAACATTCAGGGCCTCAAGATTGGCCCGACGTCTGACTCGACCTACATGTTCAAGGTCTCCAAATAGGCGATGCGCAGAACCTTGTGGTGAGTACAGCGGTGCAAGCTGGCCGGTCCACCGGCCGGCTGGGGCGCACCCTTCGGTCGATAGCTAGCTTTCTGGTGGTGATTGCCCTCACCTACCTCGGCTTGCTGGCGGTGACTTTCTTCATCGGCCGTGTCATCCCGATTGACCCGGTCCTAGCGATCGTCGGCGACCGGGCGCCAGAGCATGTGGTGGCCCGTGTGCGTGAGGAACTGGGCCTGAACAAGCCGCTGTATCAGCAATTTGGCATCTACCTGCAAAAGGTGGCCAAGGGCGACTTTGGCACCTCTGTCCTGACGTCCAACCCGGTCATGCAGGACATCCGCCGTACGTTTCCCGCCACCATCGAACTGGCCACCCTGGGCATCTTGATCGGTGCCGGCCTGGGCGTTCCGCTTGGGGTGTGGGCGGCGGTGCGCCGCGGCGGCCTGGTGGACCAGGTGGTCCGCGTCATGGGGCTGATCGGCTATTCAGTGCCCATTTTTTGGCTTGGTCTCATGGCCCTGGTGCTGTTTTATGCCAAGCTGGACTGGGTGGCCGGGCCGGGCCGCCTGGATGTCAGTTTTGAGTACAGCGTGCCGCTGGTCAGCGGATTTTTGTTGCTGGACGCCGCCCGAGCTGGGGAATGGGAGGCCTTTAGCAACGCCTTGTCCCACCTGATCCTCCCGGCCTCCTTGCTCGGTTATTTTTCCTTGGCCTATATTTCTCGGATGACACGCTCCTTCATGCTCAGTGAACTTTCGCAGGAGTACATCGTTGCTGCCCGCGCCAAAGGCTTGTCCGAGACCCGCATCATCTGGCGCCATGCCCTGCGCAATGCCATGGTGCCGCTGGTGACCGTGATTGCCCTGTCTTATGCCGGCTTGCTGGAAGGCTCGGTCCTGACCGAGACCGTGTTTGCCTGGCCGGGGCTGGGCCTGTACATCACCAATTCCCTGCAGAACGCCGACATGAACGCCGTCTTGGGTGGCACGATTGTGGTGGGCACGATTTTTGTAGGGCTGAATCTGCTGTCGGATCTGCTGTACCGTCTGCTCGACCCCAGGACCCGCGTGCGATGAAGCCCAACAGTGTTCAGGCGGGCGGCAGCCTGCATGAGTGGCTCATGTCAGAGCACCCGGTGTCCCGCAGACAGGCGGCATTGGGGCGTGCCTACGGCACATGGAACGCCTTTGCGCGCAACCGCCTGGCGCTGGTGGGCCTTGGCATCGTGGTCTTGCTGGTTATGGTGGCTTTGCTGGCGGATGTGGTGGCGCCATACTCCCCGTTTGTCGGCGACCTGCAAACCACACGGCTGCTGCCCCCTTCGATCGCCCATTGGTTGGGCACCGATGACCAGGGGCGCGACATCCTGTCCCGCCTGATCCATGGCTCTCGCATTACCCTTTATGTGGTGGTGCTGGTGGCTGTACTGGCAGCGCCCATTGGGCTGCTGGTGGGCACAGTGGCAGGTTACGCAGGGGGTTGGCTTGACGCGGTGCTGATGCGCATCACCGACATTTTCCTGGCGTTTCCGCGTCTGATCCTGGCGCTGGCCTTTGTCGCCGCGCTTGGGCCGGGGATTGGCAACGCAGTGATCGCGATCGCTATCACCTCCTGGCCACCTTACGCCCGCATTGCCCGCGCCGAAACGCTCACCATCCGGCAGGCGGATTACATTGCCGCGGTGCAACTCATCGGCGCCTCGCCCTGGCGCATTGTGCTGCGCCACATCATGCCGCTGTGTGTGTCTTCGGTCATCGTGCGGGT
>RFWA01000531.1 GCA_009922295.1 Betaproteobacteria bacterium | reverse complement strand
TCGCCGAAGGCGATGAAGGCGATCACCTGTACGTAATCCTTGAAGGTAAATTAAAACTCGGAACTTCAAGTGGTGATGGTCGCGAAAACTTACTTTCTATTCTTGGGCCTGGTGAAATGTTTGGTGAGTTATCACTCTTTGATCCCGGTCCACGTACTTCAACTGCAACAGCTGTTACAGATGCCAAACTTTTATCTCTTGGTCACGACAAGTTAATTCCTTGGCTTCGCGATAATCCAGATGTCGCACTTCACTTACTTGCTCGTCTTTCACAACGTCTACGTCGCACCAACGAAGCTGTTGGTGATTTAGTTTTCTCTGATGTTCCTGGTCGTGTTGCAAAAGCACTAATTGATCTTGGTGATCGCTTTGGTAAAACCACTGATGAAGGTCTGCTTGTTAATCACGACCTGACGCAAGAAGAGCTTGCTCAACTAGTTGGCGCATCTCGCGAAACAGTTAATAAAGCACTGGCAGACTTTGCTGGCCGTAACTGCTGGTTTGGCCTGGCGCGATTTCTTGCAAGGCATTCCAGACGGATTGTTGAAAAGGCGTGCCGGGGCTGGCGTCCAGCGGCAAGGAGAAACACGGGGACTTTTTATCGAAATAGGCCTGCAACTGCTGGCAAGCCAGCACGATCAGCGGATGCGCGTCTTGGCGCGGGTAACTGCGCAGATCGGGAAAATGCGCTTGCTCTTCAAACCAGGCGCCCAGCAAGCCATGCGGGCTTGCCAGCAAGTGCAGGGCTCCCAAGGGGCTGGCGAATTGGCCTTGAACGGCCTGGGTAACTAATCGTTGCATGGGCGGGCCTTTGTTGGTGGGCTGTTGGAAAGGGGAGACGCTGCGGGCTCTTGGCTCCAGGACCGGATGGCGGCGTGGCTGCCAGGCCTGCGCGCCGATGGCCGGTGTGCACGCGGGGGTAGGACGGGCTCTAGGTGGGCGGGACATCGCAGGATGATACGCAGCGCTGAGCACTTAAGTAGTCATAAACGGACTTATGGCTGGCGCCAAGGCCCACCCGCGCCGCCTTTTACAATCCGCGCCACAGCGCACAGCGCTACATGCATTCATCCAAGGCGCGCCCACTTCATGAACCTCTCCCCCCTGAGCGGACCGATGCTGGCGCAGGCCCTGATGCAAGGCCTGCAAGAGGCGGGCGTGCAGGTCATCGACATTGGCGCGGCGACCACGCCCATGCTTTACTTTGCGGCCAGCACGCTGTGCGAAAGCGGCATCCAGGTGACGGGAAGCCACAACCCGCGCGACTACAACGGTTTCAAAATGGTGCTGGCCGGCAAGGCGATTTATGGCGCCGAAATCCAGGCCCTGCGCGAGATGATGCAAAGCGCCAGCTGGGTGCTGCAAAACGGCGGTGGGTGCAGCCAGCACGATGTGCTGCCCGCTTACAGCGCCCGCATCGTCGGCGATATTCGTCTGGACCGGCCGCTCAAAATCGTGGTCGATTCGGGCAACGGCATCGCCGGGGCCTCGGCGCCGGGCATTTTGCGGGCCATCGGCTGCGAGGTCATTGAGCTCTTTAGCGCAGTGGACGGCAATTTCCCCAACCACCATCCCGACCCCAGCAAGCCCGAAAACCTGCGCGACCTGATCGCCGCCGTGCAGGCCCAGGGCGCCGAACTCGGCCTGGCTTTTGATGGCGATGGCGATCGCCTGGGCATCATCACCCGCGATGGAAGCAACATCTACCCCGACCGCCAAATGATGCTGTTTGCCCGCGACGTGCTCAGCCGCGTGCCCGGCGGCACCATTGTGTTTGACGTCAAATGCTCGCAGCGCCTGGCCCCGGCCATTGCGGCCGCTGGCGGCGTGCCCCTGATGTTTAACACCGGCCACTCGTTGATCAAAGCCAAGATGCGCGAAATCAATGCCCCGCTGGGCGGCGAGATGAGCGGACATATCTTCTTTCAGGAGCGCTGGTACGGCTTTGACGACGGCACCTACGCCGGCTGCCGCTTGTTGGAGATAGCCAGCCGCGTGCCCGATGCCAACGTGCTTTTGCACAGTCTGCCGACCAGTTTTTCCACGCCCGAGCTCAATGTGGCCTGCCAGGAAGGCCAGGCCCCGCAGGTGGTGGCCGCCT
>RFWA01000054.1 GCA_009922295.1 Betaproteobacteria bacterium | reverse complement strand
CTGGCCGCTGAAAGCCTGCGCCGTGCCGGCCCGAACCTGACCGTGGACTCGCTGGTCAAGGGCGTTGAATCCATCAAGGGCTATAAAACTATTTTTGGCGGACCCACGGTTAATTTCAGCGATAAGGATCACAAAGGTATGCGTGGCGCACTGCTCTACAAGGTAGAGGGTGGTCGCTGGGTTCCTGAAGGTGGTGAACTGCAACCTGTCCAGTGACCGTTTGCCGGGCATGGTGGGAGGGATCATGCCCGGTCTCCTGACCCGTTTTTTCAGCCAACCTGATGAATGAATTCCTGCAACAACTTGTCAGTGGAATAGCAGTAGGTTGCGTTTACGCCTTGGTGGCCCTGGGCTTTGTCCTGATCTACAAGGCCACCGATATCGTGAACTTCGCCCATGGTGAAGTCATGATGGTTGGTGCGTTTCTGGGCCTGACCTTCATCGAGATCCTGAAGATGCCCTATTGGATCGGGTTGTTGCTGGCAATTGCTTGCATGACCGTGTTTGGCATGCTGCTCAACCGCTTCTTGTTGCGCCCATTGGCTGGGCAAGGCATTCTGGCGGTGATTGTGGTCACCTTGGGCTTGTCGATCTTGTTGCGTGCCTTTGCCAGTGTCATTTGGGGACCCGAGACCTTTACGCTGCAGACGCCGTTCTACAACCGCGTGGTTCGGGTTGGCGAGGTGGTGCTCAGTCAGGAGCATGTCGCGATCATTGTGCTCACCATTGTGTTGGTGGCCGCCTTGTATGTCTTCTTTCGCTACAGCCGTATCGGTATCGCGATGCAGGCGACATCAGAAAACCAATTGGCGGCCTACTACGTCGGTATCCCGGTACAAAAAGTGCATTCCCTGATCTGGGCGCTTGGCGCGGCCACGGCCGGTGTGGCTGGCATCATGCTGGCCCCGATTGCCTTTGTTCAGGTCAACATGGGCTATGTCGGGCTGAAGGCTTTTCCAGCGGCTGTGCTGGGTGGTTTCGGGAGTATTCCTGGAGCGATCGTCGGCGGGGTGATCATCGGTGTCGTCGAATCGATGGCCGTTCTCTACCTGCCTGAGGGCATCAACAATGTGGCTGCTTACATCCTGCTTTTGTTGGTGCTGATGGTGCGCCCCCAGGGCTTGTTCGGCATCCAGTCCAAACGTCGCGTATAGGTCTGCTTCACCATGCATTTCCCCAAACGAACCTCTTACCGGGATGATCTGCGGCTGTTTTCCGACCGTTTCACTTTATGGCAATACCTGGCTCTTTTTGCCGGCCTGCTGTTATTGCCCCTGGCTGCCGATGGCTACATTCTGAGTCAGGCCACTTTCGTTTTTATTTATGGCATCGTGGCTGTGGGCATGATGCTGTTGGTGGGTTATACCGGCCAGATATCGCTGGGTCATGCCGCATTTTTCGCGGTGGGGGCTTATACAGCGGCGGTGTTGCAGTTCCGCGGCATGGCGTTTTTGCCGGCCTTTGTGGCGGCCGGTGCTTTGTCTGGTCTTGTTGGCATCATCATCGGACTGCCTGCCTTGCGTGTGAAGGGGGTTTACCTGGCCATGGCAACGCTGTCCTTCGCTTTCATTGTTGAAGAGGTGATTGTGCGCTGGAGCAGCGTAACGCGCGGAAATCGCGGCATGACCGTCAATGACCCCGTCATTTTCGGTTTAAAGCTGTCTGGCCCGGTCCACATGTATTACCTCTCAGGCATCGTGTTCTGGCTGGTGATGCTGGTGGTTCTCAATGTGCTGAGATCGCGAACCGGTCGCGCCTTGAGTGCATTGCGCGACAGCGATGTGGCGGCTGAGAGCATGGGCATCAATCTGGCGAAGTTCAAAACCACCGCCTTTGCTATTTCGGCGGTAGCGACCGGCCTAGCCGGCGCGCTGTACGCGCACAAGCTGTCTTACATCAGTCCAGAACAGTTTGGCATCATGGTGTCGGTGGAGTTTCTCATGATGATCATCATTGGCGGCCTGGGCTCATTGCACGGCGCGGTGTTTGGAGCCATGTTCTTTATTCTCCTGCCGCAGATCATCGTGGGCATCAAGAATTTTTTGCCCGCCAAAATTGCCGAGTTGCCGGTCTTGGAGTCTGTGAGCTTTGGTGTCATGGTGATTCTGTTCGTGCTGTTTGAGCCCCGCGGACTCAATGGCTACTGGGTCCGCCTGAAGACCTACGTGTCGCTGTTTCCGTTCTACCGGCAAGGCATGTTCAAGCGCAACAAGATTGCCGCCAGCGACCTGATCAAGCATTGAGATCGACACTATGAGCCTCTTTCAGGTCAAAGATCTTGCCGTTCATTTCGGTGGCATTAAGGCGGTCGATGGTGTCTCTTTTGAGGTTGAAAAGGGCAGTATTTTCACCATCATCGGACCCAACGGCGCCGGGAAAACCACCATTTTCAATTTGGTCAGCCGCATCAATGACCCTACCGCGGGCAGCATTCATTTTGAAGGGCGTGACATCACCCGGGTAGCTGCCAATCAGGTGGCCAGCCTGGGTATTGCGCGAACGTTCCAGAACATCGAGCTTTTCGACAACGCCAACGTCATGCAGAACATCCTGGTTGGGTGTCATGTCCATGTGGGGACCAGTTTGTTGAGCGAAATTCTGCGGCTGCCTTCTTTCAAGCGCCATGAAATTGAGTCGCGCAAAAACGTCGAGAAGATCATTGATTTTCTCGGGCTTGATGCCTACCGCGACAGCACGGTCGGTAGCCTGCCTTATGGTGTGCGCAAGATGGTGGAGCTTGGCCGTGCGTTAGCGGTCTCTCCCAAATTGTTGCTGCTTGATGAACCGTCCTCCGGCCTGAACGTCGAGGAGACTGACAACATTGGCTCCTGGATTCGCGATATCCGCGATGTACTCGGGGTCACTATCCTGATGGTCGAACACGACATGCGACTGGTGTCTGCTGTTTCTGACCGTGTTCTGGCCTTGAATTACGGCAAACTGTTGGCGATTGGCACGGCCGCACAGGTGCAGCGTGATCCGGCCGTGATCAGCGCCTACCTTGGCAATTGAGCGGGAGACACACGCCATGGCCCTGCTTGAAGTCAACAACATTGAAGCCGCTTACGGCGCGGTACAGGCCCTGCGTGGCGTGTCGCTGAAAGTGGAGCAGGGTCAAATCGTCGCTTTGCTGGGTGCCAATGGCGCCGGCAAAACGACAGTGCTCAAGGCCATCAGCGGGATCGTGGAGCCTCGTCAGGGAAGCGTGAGTCTTGAAGGTCGCGATCTTGCGGGCATCGAGCCCGACAAACTGGTGAGCCTGGGCTTGAGCCATGTGCCAGAGGGCCGGGAGATCTTTCGCATGCGGACAGTGCACGAGAACCTGGTGCTCGGTGCCTATCTGCGCAAGGACCACGCCGTCATCCAAGCCGACATGGCGCGTATCTTTACGTATTTTCCCATTCTGCGGGAGCGACAGCAGCAGCGCGCTGGTCTGCTCTCGGGTGGGCAACAGCAGATGCTGGCCATCGGCCGTGCCTTGATGGCCCGACCCCGGGTGATGCTGATGGACGAGCCATCCTTAGGGCTATCACCACTGCTGGTCAAAGAAATCTTCACGATCATTCGGCGCTTGCGGGATGACGGCATGACCATTTTGTTGGTGGAACAGAATGCCAGCGTGGCCCTGGATGTCGCTGATCATGGGTACATCATGGAGGTTGGCCGCGTTGTCTTGGAGGACAGTGCCCAAGCGTTGCGTAACAACCCAACAATCCGTGAGTTTTACCTTGGCATTGCGCAGGATGGTGCGCTGGCGTCCACGGGCAACCGTCGAAACCGGAAGAAACAATGGTGACCGCTTCAGACACATTACCGGCCCGTTTCTGGCGCGTGGCAGCTCAGCGCAAGGCTGGCGTGGCTCTGCGCTGGAACCACCTGGGCCTCTGGAATGACATCACTTGGGCCGATTACGCCGAGGCGGTGCGAGCGCTTGGCTTGGGCTTGCTGGCCATGGGGGGTCGACGCGGTGACCGGGCCGTCGTGCTGTCCGACGTGCGCCCCGAGTGGTGTCAAATCGAATTCGGGACGATGGGTGTGGGCATCCAGTCGGTCGGGCTGCATAACACCGATTCCGCAGCCCATCTGGCACAGGCGGTCCAAGACAGCGCGGCACGCTGGCTCTTTGTGCAAGATCAAGCCCAACTCGAGAAGGCCTTGTCCGTACTGGGCGAGATGCCCGGCATCGAGAAAATCTTCTTTTTTGATGGCAGTGGTCTGCATGCCCTGGCGCATCCTCTGGTTGCTGATTTCGAGGCAGTGCTGCAAGCCGGCCGTACTTTTAATGGCAACCATCCTGATCGCTGGGAGACCGAGGTGGGTATAGCTCGCCCCGACGATGTTGCCACCATCGTCTACACCTCTGGCCGCACGGGCTCCCCTAAAGGCGCCCTGCTCACGCACAGCAACCTGATGTTCCAAATGCAGGCGATGGGGAAGCTGTGTCCCGGCCAACCTGGTGACGACCAACTCGGCTTCCTGTCCATGGGCGCTGCCCTGGAGCGCTACTTCTCCCTCTACCGTGCGCTGGATCACGACATCGTCGTGCATCTGGGCAAAGGCCTGCCCACGTTGCTCGAAAATTTGCGCGAGATATCGCCTCACGTTGTGATGGCGGTACCCAGGGTCTGGGAAAAACTCTACACCACCGTATCCATGGGGGTAGCTGATGGCACGCCCACGGAGCGATGGGCTTACGCCAAGGCGATTGAACTGGGAAATCGCGTGGTGGCCTGTCGGCAATCCGGCCAGGCTGTACCGTTTGGGTTGAAGCTGCAGTATGCGTTGGCCCGCCAATTTGTTCTCAACCGAGTGCGTACCCTGATCGGCTTGCGGCGCGCGCGCCTTTTAGTGTCCAGCGCGGCGCCTATGTCGCCGGCATTGACCCGCTGGTTTGAGGTCCTGGGCCTCACCATGGTGGAAGCCTATGGCCAGACCGAATGCAGTGGAGTTGCCACCATCAGTTGCCCGGGTGAAGGCCCATCGGGCGCGGTTGGCAAGGCATTGCCAGGCACAGAGATTCGGCTTGCGCCCCAAGGCGAAATTTTGGTACGCGGCCCGCATGTCTTCAGGGGCTACCTGCAACCGGCCCCTGAACAGGCGGCTAATCTGACCGATGGTTGGCTGCACACAGGTGACCGTGGCCGGCTGGATGCGGAGGGCCACTTGCATGTCACCGACCGAATCGCTGACGCCATTGAGTTGCCGTCCGGGGTGCGAGTGTCGCTGGCGGACATCGAATCACGTCTCAAGCTCAGCCCCTACATTGCCGATGCCATTGTGCTTGGCAATGGGCAGACCCACCTCGCCTGCCTGCTGCTGATCGAGCAGGAGACCGTAGCGCGTTATGTGCGTGACCGGAAACTGGTTGTCACCGGCTTTGCCAATCTGACCAGAGCTGCCGAGGTACTGGCCTTGATTCAGCAAGATGTCGACCGGGTCAACCGCGAGATTGGCCCGCATGCCAGCGTCAGCCGCTTCGCATTACTTGAGACGGACATCACGGTGCATGACGCCGAGATGACCCCGACGCTTCAGTTGCGCCGCAAGATGGTGCTTGAGATCAACCGTTCACTGGTCGAGGCCTTCTTGCGGGCCCGGCTGACTGATCATTCAACCCCACAATCAACAGGAGACAGCGCATGAAAACCAAGAGCCAGATATACAAAGATTCCCTGGACGCCTGGGGCCGAGGCGACGTGGAAGGCATGGCGGCACCCTACCATGAGGACATTGTTTGGTATCCCAACCGCTCCATGCGACCGGTCAAAGGCAAAGCCGCCATGCTGGAATTCATGGCCAAGTTCGGCGCCGGCATGAGCAACCCCCACTACGACCAAACGCTCATGATCGAAAAAGACAATATGTTGTTTGTAGAGGGCACTGAAAACTACACCAAAAATGGTCGAAAAATCAGCATCCCCTATGCGGGAGTGGTGGAGTTCCAGGGCGACAAGATCATTGCGTGGCGGGACTACTTCGACCTCAAGTCGCTGGAAAAGCAACTGGCGGGGTGAGTCGGCGCCGCGTGCGTCTTGGTATGTCAGCTGCGCAGCCGCTCGCGTTTGACCACGATGCCTGCGGCGTCACGGTCCCAGGTATCTGCGGTAATGCCCTCCTTGCGCAACTCCGCTTTCTGGATCTTGTTGGTCGGTGTTTTTGGCAGCGACGCCACGATGCGCACATAGCGGGGCACCATGAAGTGCGCCATGCGCGGGATCAGGAACTGCAGCAGTTCTGCAGGGTCAATAACGACACCAGGCTTGGGTGCCACCACAACCATCACATCATCTTCGCCCCCAGGGTTGGGGGCAGGAATGGCCCCTGCTTCCTGCACCGCAGGGTGTGCCAGCACTTCGCGCTCCACCTCCAGGGACGAGATATTTTCGCCGCGACGCCTGATCGCATCCTTGGCGCGGTCGACGTAAAAATAGTTGTCCTGCGCGTCCTTGCGGAAGACATCGCCCGTATGGAACCAGCCATTGCGCCAAGCCTTGGCGGTAGCTTCGGGCATCCCGTTGTAGCCGGTGGTCATGGCCCACGGCAAGTCGGATCGCAAAATCAGTTCGCCCAGTTGGCCGACAGGTACCTCGATATCATTCTCATCGACCAGACGGCATTGGATACCAGCACGTGGCTTACCGCAACTCCCGAAGGCACGCGTATTGAGCTCTGCCACCAGGGGCACCGAGACTTCGGTCATGTTGAAGCCGGTCATGTAGCTGAAGCCGTACCGCTCAGCCAGCGCGACAGTTTGCGGTGTTACCGGGCCCAGCGTCACGATCGTGAGGGGGTTGTCCCTCTCACCTTCGGCCTGCGGTGCCTTGGCAAGAAATTCGGTCATCGCGCCGATCAGCCCCGATGTGGTGGTGCAACGGTACTTCTTGATCTGCGCCCAGAAATTGCGGCTGTCGAAACTGTCTACGAGATAGAAGGAGGCTCCACGAACCAATGCCGTGAAGATCGAATTCGTCCCGCCGACATGGAACATGGGCAGATTGACCAGGATACGGTCGTCTGGCCCCATGTAGCCGTAAGACAACACACCAGAAGCGTACAACTGCAGGTAGGACGCGAGCACGCCCTTGGAGGGGCCCGTGGTGCCCGAGGTGTAGATGATGCCGTAGATGTCCCAGGGCTGCACTTCGGGCACCGGGCCCAGCGCTTGGGCATCGCCGTCCAAGGCAGACGACGGAAGCAGGGTGCGGCCGCCGGGGACAGGGCCACTGTAGTCGCCCGACACGATGATGGTCTGGATCTGTGCCAGGTCCACGTCATGCAAGCGGTCCATCAGGCCGGCATGGCAGACCAGGATCTGCGCCCCCGCGTTGCTGATCACGTGCGCCAGCAGGTTGCCACGGAAAGACGTATTGATCGGGCAGTACCGGGCGCCCAGATAGTTGGTCGCAAACCAGACCAGCATCATGGTCTTGCCGTTAGGCAGCCAAACACCGACCGAATCACCTTGCTTGATCCCGAGTTGGCGCAGCGCTTGTGCGGTGGCCAGCACCTTGGTCCGGGTGTGCGCCCAGGTCCATTGTTCGCCGTCCTCGAACACCGCAAAAACCCGTTCCGGCGTGGTTGCTGCCCAATGGTCAAGCAGTGGACCAAGCACCGAGCGCTCCCGAGATGGCATAGCCGGGTTGAACCACGGGGGATTGAAATCACCTTCGATGTACATGGCGGATTCCTGATGATGAGGGAGGGGACAGCCCGGTGGAGATCTGTTTGCAGCCTCACTCGAATTATGGTCTACAGCGCCGCCGGGCGGGTGGCACCAACATGACACAACGCCAGCCGCATCGGCTCGGTAAACTTTGAAAGCCCAAGCACATGAACCTGCAGCAACTCCGAAAAATCATGGTCTTTTATGGCCGTTTCACGCCGAGCTACACCCAGATCGGGTACCGCACTCGCGCCTTATTCTGGCGAGATCCGAAACCGGACTTCGCCGGCCAGACCTGGTTGGTGACAGGTGCCTCCGGTGGACTCGGCCGGTTCATGGCATTGGAAGCGGCCCGGCTGGGTGCCACGGTCATTGCCGTCGCCAGAAATCAGTCCAAACTCGATCAGGTCGTTGCCGATGCCCGGGCCAAAGGAGCGGACCGAATTGAGACTGCTGTTTGCGATTTTTCATTGCAGGCTGATACCCAGCGTCTGGTCAATGACCTGGTCGGGCACGGGCGCAAGATCGACGTGCTCGTCAACAATGTCGGGCTGCTCAGTCACGCACACCAGATCACGTCCGAAGGACGCGAGCAAACCTTCACCACCAACCTCCTGAGTCACTATGTGCTCACCGAAGGGCTGATCCGCGGAGAGGCCTTTCAGATGAAACGCCCGCTGGTGATCAACATGACTTCAGGTGGCGGCTACAACGTGGCACTCAGCACTCGAGCGCTCAACACCCTTGACCCCAAAAAATACAATGGGACACTGGCTTATGGCTGGCACAAGCGTGCCCAAATGGTGCTTAATCAGCATTGGCGCGATACCTATGGCCAGCGCGGGTTCAATTTTTATGTGATGCACCCGGGCTGGGCCGACACCGACGGCGTCAAGACCGCGCTACCGCGTTTTCGCGAGGTGCTTAAGGCCGTGTTGCGAGATGAAAAGTCAGGTACGGATACGGCCATCTGGCTGGCCGCTGTGCGTCCTGGGCAGCGCGAAGAGGAAAGCGTTTGGTTTGATCGCAAGCAGCGTGCCGCGCATGTTTACCCCCACACCCGCACCAGCAAGGACACGCCTAAAACGTTGCTGGCTTGGTTGGAGGCCGAAGCGGCTCGCTTGACCTAACCAGCCCTGCGTGGCGGGGAAAAAACAGCGGCAATCCGCTGAGCGGTGTCGGGGTCGGCAAAGCAGGCCATGGCGGCTTCTCGCTCCAGCTCCAGTGCCCTAGCCAGTTGGGTTTGCAGCTGGCTGGTCAACAGCCGTTTCAGGCGGCCGGTAGCCCCTGCTGAGCGGCTGGCCACTTGCGCGGCCAGCGTTAGCGCGGTGGGCAGCATGTCAGGCAAGGGCACCACGCGGTTCACCAGGCCCAGGTCTTTAAGCGCCTGAGCGCCATGGCGCTCGCCCAGCACGATCAGCTCCATGGTGCGTTGGTGGCCCAGGGTTTGCGGCAGCAGGTGCGTCACGCCGCCGGTCACAAAATGGCCGAGCGCCATCTCCGGAAAAAAGCACACCAGGCTGTCTGCGGCCACCACCATGTCGCAGTTGAGCACCCACTCAAAGCCACCGCCCACCGCGTAGCCGTGCACCGCGCCCACCACCAGTTTTGGCCCGAACATGATGTCGCGGGTGATCTGCTGGATGCGCTCACAGTGCAGCGCAATGGCAGCCGGGCTTTCGGACTGTTGCTCAAACTCCTTCAGGTCGTCGCCGGCACAAAAGGCGCGGCCGGCGCCGGTCAGCACAATGGCACCGGTGGCTGGGTCCGCCTGTGCCTGAACCATTGCGGCGTGCAGATCCACCAGCAGGTCGCCGCTGATGGCGTTCAGGCGCTCGGGACGGTTCAGGGTGACCACACTGACGCGGCCTTCGGTACTCAGTTGGGCAAATGTCATTGGGGGTACTCGGTTGGGTGGGTGCCTGTCATCCCCGCGCAGGCGGAGAACCATCGTAAGTGTCGGCGGTGATGCCGTCCTGCTGCAGGCGAAATTTTTCCACCTTGTCAGTGGGGGTCTTGGGCAGGCTGGTGGCAAAGCGCAGGTAGCGCGGCACCATGAAGCGGGCCATGCGCGTGGCGCACCAGGCGGCCAGCGCTGGCGCGTCGGGCCGCTCGCCGGGGCGCAGCACCACGCAGGCCATCACGTCTTCCTCGGTCAGCTCGCTGGGCACGCCGTACACGGCGCAGCTCAGAACGGCGGGGTGGCTCTCGATCACCTGCTCCACCTCGGCGGCAGAGATGTTCTCGCCGCGCCGGCGCACCATGTCCTTGCGCCGGCCTACAAAATACAGGTACCCATCGGCGTCCTGTCGCAGCAGGTCGCCGGTGTGGAACCACAAATCCCTTCTCGACTCGATGGTCTTGTCGGGCATCCCCAGGTACTCAGTTGAAATAATTCCCGGCTGCTTGTGACGTACCAACAACTCACCGGCCTGTCCAGGCGCCACCTCATCGCCGGTTTCGGGATCAACCAACTTGATCTCAAACCACTGATCCACCAGCACGCCGCTTGCGCCCGGGGGACGCGCAGCACCGGGCGGCGTCATGAAGACATTGGAGATCTCGGTCTGCCCAAACCCATCCACGAATTCCCTGACGCCAAACCTTTCGGAAAACGGCCCGGCTAGGTCGGTCGCCAGGGGCGCGGCATAGATGCAACGAATGCGGTGCGCTCGATCGTTATCGGATGGCTTTTGTGCACAAATGAAGGCCAAGGTCGCGCCCAACAGATTGGTCACGGTCGCACCACTGCGGCGCGCCCGGCCAGCCCAGTCTGAGGCACTGAAACGGGGATAAACGACACAGTGCGCGCCTGCAATCAAGCAGGGGTAAACCGTCAAAAACTGAGCATTGCCATGAAATAAGGGGAAGCCCGTCATGTACACGTCGTCTTCTGTCAAACGTGTCAGTTGCACGTCCTCCTCGGCGAAGAAATAGAACTGCGAGTGAGGCATCACAACGCCTTTGGACGGACCCGTCGTGCCAGAGGTCAGCAGCACAGCCGCGGGATCCTGCGGAGTCACCGCAGCGGGCGGATTGGCGGTGTTGTCCGAAAAAATGTCAGCAAACCGATGCAGACTGATCCGGCGAAAAGCGGGCGCAGCCAAATTTGGATCACAACCCGGCTCGTCGACCAGAATAATCCGTTGGGTCGGTATTTGGTCTTCGATGTCGAGCAGTCGCTGCGCCAATGTTCGCGTGGTGACCAGCGTATGGGACTGCGC
>RFWA01000530.1 GCA_009922295.1 Betaproteobacteria bacterium | reverse complement strand
GCACGCTGGTTCTCTCGGGGACGAACACCTACACAGGCACCACCACGGTGCTTGCTGGGACGCTGATTATTAATGGCGCCAATGCGCTGCCTCTGGGCTCCGCTGTGTCTGCGGGAACCGGTTCCACGATCCTCCTGCAAAACGGCGCCTCAATCGCGTCTTACTCGGGCGAAGGCAACCTCGCCTACGCAGCGGGTTCACCTGCTGTGATCGGGGCAGGGAATGTCACCGGCAACAGTGCGATTTCAATTAGTGGAACCTCGACGCTCACCAAGACTGGTACTGGCACGACGACGCTCACCCTTTTGAGTGCGTACACCGGGAAGACCTCGATTCAGGCGGGTAACCGCACCGTGCTGGATGTGCTCAACGCCGAGCAGCAGCGCATGGTAGTGCTACGGGATCTGGCGCAATCCAGGTTTCTTTACTTGATGGCCCGGATACGATTGTTGTCGCTGGTCGGCTCTGCTGACGATCTGGCCATGGAAAACCTGAACCGGGTCTTGCAGCCCTGAGCCAATGACCAACATTCGCCGAGAGACCGCCTCAGCGACAGCCCGTCTCCGTCCCGATGTGCAAGCCATGCACGCCTACGCCATCCAGGATTGCACGGGCATGGTCAAGCTCGACGCGATGGAAAACCCATACCAGCTACCGCCTGCCCTGCAGGCCGAGCTGGGTCAACGGCTGGGTGCTCTGGCCGTCAACCGCTACCCCGGCGCCCGGATAGACGACTTGCGCGCGGCGCTGGCCCGTCATGTGGCTTTGCCCTCGGGCTGCGCTCTGATGCTGGGCAATGGCTCGGACGAACTGATCAGCCTGTTGGCCTTGGCCTGCGCCATGCCAGGCGCCAGCGTGCTGGCGCCGGTGCCGGGCTTTGTGATGTACGCCATGAGCGCGCAGTTTCAGGGGCTGGCCTTCCATGGCGTGCCCTTGACGCCTGATTTTGAGCTGGACGAGGCCGCCATGCTGGCCGCCATTGCACAGCACCGGCCCGCCATCACCTACCTGGCCTACCCGAATAACCCCAGCGCCAACCTGTGGGATGACGCGGTGATCGAGCGCATCATCCTGGCTGTGCGCGAGCAGGGCGGCTTGGTGGTGATGGATGAGGCCTACCAGCCGTTTGCCGGCAAAAGTTACATTGACCGCATGGACCGGCATGGCCATGTGCTGCTGATGCGCACGCTGTCCAAGTTTGGACTGGCCGGCGTGCGGCTGGGCTACCTCATGGGGCCGCAGGCGCTGATCGAGCAGGTGGACAAGGTGCGCCCACCGTATAACGTGAGTGTGTTGAACTGCGAGTGCGCACTGTTCGCGCTCGAGCATGAGGCGGTTTTTACGGCGCAGGCCCTTGCAATACGCGAACAACGTGCTATGCTTTTTGAAGCGTTGGCTGATTTGCCCGGGGTTCGTGCCTACCCCAGCGACGCCAACATGATTCTTCTGCGCGTGCCGGACGCGCAGCGTAGCTTTAACGGACTGAGACAACGCAAGGTGCTGGTCAAGAATGTATCGTCCCTGCACCCGCTGCTGGCCAACTGCCTGCGCCTGACGGTGGGCACCGCTGACGAAAACCGCTTAATGCTCGCTGCCCTGCAGGAATCCCTATGACCAACGCCTTATTGCCAGACCCCGTCGCGCCTCGTACCGCTGTGGTGTCCCGCAGCACGGCCGAGACCAAGATCACGGTGGGTGTCAACCTGGATGGCACGGGTGTGGCGCGTCTGCACACCGGCATCGGGTTTTTTGACCACATGCTGGACCAGATTGCACGCCACGGCCTGATTGACCTGGACATCCAGGCCGAAGGTGATCTGCACATTGACGGCCATCACACCGTGGAAGATGTGGGCATCACGCTGGGGCAGGCGGTACATCAGGCCGTGGGGGACAAGCGAGGCATCCGCCGCTACGGACATGCCTATGTGCCGCTCGATGAGGCGCTGTCGCGGGTAGTGGTTGATTTTTCAGGGAGACCCGGGCTGGTGATGAACGTGCCCTTCAAGAGCAGCATGATTGGCACTTTTGACAGCCAGTTGGCGCACGAGTTTTTTCAGGGTTTTGCCAATCACGCTTTTGTGACACTGCACATTGACAA
>RFWA01000529.1 GCA_009922295.1 Betaproteobacteria bacterium | reverse complement strand
GCTCGCTTGCCTGGGATGTTGTCTCTGGCTCTCCGGATGCGCCGGCCCGACCCCGCTGGCGATATCAAACCAGCACCTGACCCCCAGCCCGGTTGTGGTCGGGCGGCCACCCGATTTTGCGCTGGCGCCACCCATGCCCAAGCCGCCGCGCCCCAGTGAGCGCCAAGAACTCTACAGCGTGGTGATGCGAGATGTGGCGGTACAAGATCTGCTGTTTGCCCTTGCGCGTGATGCCAAACTGAATATTGATATCAGTCCTGCGATCACAGGCACGGTCACCATGAATGTGAGCGACCAGACTTTGGTAGAGATATTGGATCGCATCGCCCGCCAGGTGGACCTGCGTTTTGACATCAATGGCAAGAACCTCTCCATCCAGCCCGACTCGCCCTACCTGAGAAACTACCGCATCGACTACCCCAACATTCAACGGGAATCCAAGTCTGCGATCGGCTCCAGCAGTTCTGTGGGCGGAGGGAGCACCTCCACCACATCCATCGACAATACGTCGTCCAACCGGTTTTGGGAGACTCTCAAGGCCAATCTGATCGACCTACTGAGAGAAACCGACAAAATTCTGCCCGAGGGAGGGGCCAGTGCTGCGGGCGCCAACAACCCCGGGGCGGCGACGACCCGTGTCGTCACGCCGGTCGCAGCCGTGTCAGCCAATTCGCCGCTGGCCGCCGCCGCCGCCATCGCCGCGGCAACCTCTGGTGCTGGGGCAACGGCTGCAACGACGCCAACGCCTGCCGCAACAAGCAGCGCCCCCCCGTCAGCCGCCAGAAGCGTGTTCCGGGAAGCTGCCTCTGTGATCGCCAACCCTGAAACCGGCAACATCAGTGTGCGCGCCACCCAGAGCCAGCATGCCAAAGTGCGTGAATTTCTTGACCGGGTGCTCAGTTCAGCAAGGCGCCAGGTCCTGATCGAGGCCACCATCGTTGAGGTTGATCTCTCCAGCCAGTACCAGCAAGGCATCAACTGGTCGATACTGCAAACTGGTGGGGCAAACGCCGGGTCTGGTGTGACGCTCGGCCAAGCCAATTCGGTCAGCTCATTGGCGGAGTTCACCTTCAAACAATTTCGCCTGTGGAACGGGGACGCGGATCTGACGGCCATGCTGCGCATGCTTGAATCGTTTGGCAACCTGCGCGTGCTCTCAAGCCCCAAAATCTCGGTGCTGAACAACCAAAGCAGCGTGCTCAAAGTGGTGGACAACAAGGTCTATTTCACCTTGACAGTCACGCCAGGCACGGCGGCGACCACTACAACGCCTGCTACCGCTGCCACCTACTCCACCACGGCAACCACTGTGCCGATTGGCTTCTTGATGTCGGTCGTGCCGCAAATCAGTGAGGGCAACGAGATCACCCTCAACTTGCGCCCCACCATCAGCCGAATCACTGGCTTCGTCAATGACCCCAACCCCGACCTTGCCAAAGCCGGTGTCTCCAACCGGGTACCCGAAGTGCAAACCCGCGAAATGGAATCCATGATGCGCGTGCAGTCTGGCGACATTGCCATTTTGGGCGGCTTGATGCAAGACAGCCGCGACAGCCCCTCCAACGAGATCCCCGGCCTGAGCAACCTGCCGTCTATTGGCAACCTGTTCAAGTACCGCAACGAGACGAGCAAAAAATCGGAACTGGTTATCTTTTTACGGCCCACGGTGCTGAGTGATGCCAGCCTGTCAGGCGATTTTCGGGACTATCGGGGCAATTTGCCGACTACGCTTGACGACGGTCGCGGCAGTGGCGGCTTGATCGCCTGGCCGCCGGCCAAGATGGCGCCATGAGTCTGCTGCTCGACGCTCTGAACCGCGCCAGCAAGGACAAGTCCGCCGCCGAGGCGGCAGCGCAAGGCAAGGCAAATGCCGAATGGCCATCCATCAGTCTGACGGCACTGCCCAATGAGTCCACGCCAAGCGACCCTTCGCCGACGCTTGACCAGCCAGAGCCAGCAAGCCTGGAGGCAGTGCACGCGCCGTTGCAGTTCCCGACGCTCGGCTTGAGCCTAGAGCCCGTGCTGGCAGACCTGCCCACCAATGACTTGCCTGCCTTGGCTGACCCAACTGTTTCGGGTCGTCCTACTGAGCCAACGTTGGACGAGGAACGCTTGCTCGCGGCCCTGGA
>RFWA01000528.1 GCA_009922295.1 Betaproteobacteria bacterium | reverse complement strand
CTTGCCCGGCGTTAAGCTTGTCGCCTCACTTTTTAGGAATTACCCTCCATGCGCACCCAAGTCGCCATCGTTGGCGCCGGCCCTTCCGGCTTATTGTTGGGCCAACTGCTCCACAAGGCCGGCATTGATGCAGTGATCATCGAACGACAAAGTGCAGACTATGTGCTGAGTCGCATTCGGGCCGGGGTCCTGGAGCAGGTGACCATGGACCTGCTGGACGAGGCCGGTGTGGGCCAGCGCATGCACAGGGAGGGGCTGGTGCACGGCGGCTTTGAGCTGCTGTTTAAAGGAGCCCGCCATCGCATCGACATGCAGGCACTAACAGGCGGCAGGCAAGTAATGGTGTACGGGCAGACTGAAGTCACCCGCGACCTGATGGACGCACGGGTCGCCGCTGGCCTGACCACCGTCTATGAAGCCAGCGAGGTCAGCGTGCACGACTTCGATGGCGAACGGCCGCGGGTACGCTACATCAACCAGGGTCAGCAGCATGAACTGAGCTGCGACTTCATTGCCGGCTGCGATGGCTTCCATGGGGTCTGCCGCGCCAGCGTTCCACCCGGCGCCATCACAGAGTTTGAAAAGGTGTACCCCTTTGGCTGGCTGGGTGTGCTGGCCGATGTACCGCCGGTGTCGCACGAGTTGATTTACGCCAACACTGAGCGCGGCTTTGCACTGTGCTCGATGCGCAGCGCCTCCCGCAGCCGCTACTACGTGCAATGCCCGGTCAGCGATTCACTCAGCCGCTGGTCGGACGACGCCTTTTGGGCTGAGCTGAGGCTCCGGCTCGACCCGCAGGCGCGAGAGCAACTGGTCACCGGGCCATCCATAGAGAAAAGCATCGCTCCGCTGCGCAGTTTTGTCGCAGAGCCGATGCGTTTCGGCCGGATGTTTCTGGCTGGCGACGCGGCGCACATCGTGCCGCCCACCGGCGCCAAGGGGCTCAACCTGGCCGCCAGCGATGTCAAATACCTGTCGGCCGCCCTGATCCAGCATTACCACGAGCGCAGTGCTGCCGGCATCGACAGCTATTCCGAGCGCTGCCTGCGCCGGGTCTGGCGCGCCGAGCGCTTCTCGTGGTGGTTCACTTCGCTGATGCACCAGTTCCCTGAGGCCGGCGGCTTCGGCCAAAAGGTGCAAGAAGCCGAGCTGGACTACCTGGTTAATTCCAAGGCCGCTGCCACAGCGCTGGCCGAAAACTACGTGGGTCTGCCGTTACAGTAGGAGGCTATGTCCCAACCCACCCGCCTCGCGCCCGCGCTCAAGGGGGTCCGTCTCTTGAGCTTGTGCCTGAATCTTCCTGGCCCGGCCGCACTGATGCGCTGCCGCCAAATGGGCGCACGTTGCGCCAAGCTGGAGCCCCCAGGCCCACTCGGGGCGCCAACCGGCACATCCGGTGACCCCATGGGCCAGTACAACCCAGCGGCCTACGGCCTGTTGCACGAAGGCGTGCGTGTCAGGGTGGCCGACCTCAAAACCAGCAGGGGCCAGGCGGCCTTGCACCGCGAGCTGGCCAAAACCGATGTGCTGCTCACCTCCTTTCGGCCCTCGGCCCTGGGCAAGCTCGGTCTGGACTGGAAGCTGTTGCATCGCCAGTACCCCGCGCTGTCACAAGTGGCCATCGTGGGGGCTCCAGGCTCGCGCGCCGAAGAGCCCGGCCATGACCTCACCTACTTGGCCGAGCATGACCTGATCAGCGGCCTGACCCTTCCGCCCACCCTGTACGCCGACATGGGAGGCTCGCTAGCGGCATCAGAGGCCGTGCTCAAGGCCGTGCTGTTGCAAAAAAATACGGGCAAGGGCCGATACCTGGAGGTAGCTCTGTCCGAAGCGGCAGCCTACCTGGCACTGCCGCGCGCCTGGGGCCTGACCCGCCCTGGTGCCCCAGTGGGTGGTGGCCATGCGGGCTACCGCGTCTACCCCTGCCAGAATGGCCGGGTGGCAGTAGCTGCCCTGGAGCCACACTTCGCCCGTGCGCTGTGCAACGCCGCTGGTCTGGCATTTGGTGGGGTGACCACCATGCTGCAGCCTGCCAGCCGTGACGCCATCGCCACCTATCTGCTGGGCCAGTCGTGTGAGGCGCTGGACAGGCTGGCGGTTGACAAAGACATTCCGCTGTTCACCCTGCCG
>RFWA01000527.1 GCA_009922295.1 Betaproteobacteria bacterium | reverse complement strand
AGTACCGCATTGTTGAAGCGAATCACCGTGTTGAGCTCCAAGCCGCGTTCGGTGAACAGCTGTTGCTGGATGGTGGCATAGGCCATGCTCGCATCTGATGGCGCGATCCAGGGCAGCCTGGCCAGTTCATGCCAGTTTGCGGTCTCAATTTGCTGCTTCCAGGCCATGGGGCCACCAATGCGAAAGCCCACCTTACGCAGTTCGCAATAAGTAAAGCTAGGGTCGGTTGGCCTGGCCAGCAACATGCCGATATCAAGCTCTCCGCTCTTGAGGCCTTGGCGCACGCCAGAGGATGGCCTGGCCTGCAAGTCGAGTTTGATCAAGGGGTGTTTGCTGCGCAGTGCTGCGATCACTTCGCCGATGCGGCTAGAGCTGGGGTCACCACTGGCGCCAATCGACAAATGACCTTCCACCGCGCCGCGTAGTTCTCTCGCGAAGGTGGTGAACAACGTTGCCTGATTCAGCAGCTCCTTGGCTTTTCTAAACAGCAGTTGGCCGGAACCTGTGAGCTCAAGACTGCGGTTGGTCCGAAGAAAGAGCTGGGTTCCAAGATGCTCCTCGATGGCGCGCACATGGGCGCTGGCGGCCGACTGGCTGACATGAATTCGCTCGGCTGCCCGGGTAAGGTGTTGCTCTTCCGCAACCGCTACGAAGGTGCGTAACTGGACGAGGTCAATCAGCATTGTTTGACAAAATTGTTGGTCGGTTTGATATGGGGTAGGTTACATCGTTTTCAAAATACGGAGACGGCATCCTGAAAATGGAAATAGACACAGGACAGGCCGTTACCTAAACTACAACGCTAAGTGGTCACAGTTTTGGCTTTCAAACCACAGACACCTCGATGGAGCGACCTTTTCTGCGTAGGGCGATGGCCGGAGAACGACAATGATGGACAGTGAAAATTTGACAGCCTCGACAGGCGAAGACTTTGCGGTGGCGCTCAGTCGTTTTTCAGGCGCGACCACGATTAACAGCCTGCCTGCGGCAGCCATCGCTGCGGTCAAGACAAACCTGTTCGATACGCTGTCTTGCGCCGTGGCGGGGTCCAGTGCGGCTGCGGTGGCCGAGGTCCGCGACCTGGTGACAAGCTGGGGTGGCACGCCACAGGCCACAGTGCTGGTGTTCGGCGACAAGTTGCCGGCGCACCACGTGGCATGGATCAACGGCACCATGGCCCATGCCCGTGACTATGACGACACTCACGATGCCGCCGTGCTGCACGCGGGTGTCTCGGTGGTGCCTGCGGCACTCGCAGCCGCCGAGTTGGTGGGCGGTGTTTCGGGCGGGGACCTGATTGCAGCCATTGCTGTTGGGTTGGAGACCATCAGTCGCCTTGGCATCGCCACGAAGATCAGCATTGTCGAGAGTGGCTACATGTACACCTCGCTGTTTGGCCACTTTGCAGCCACCCTGACGGCTGCCCGTGTTCTTGGGCTAGACCAGGCGCAGACGGTCAATGCACTGGGCATCGCCTACTCGCAGGTGGCCGGCAATCACCAGGTCACGCGGGATGCCGCGCTCACCAAACGCATGCAACCCGGCTTTGCCGCCATGGCGGCGCTGGTGTCAGTGCAACTGGCCCAACGAGGTATTCGCGGGGCACAAGCCACCTTTGAGGGCGCAGATGGCTTTCTGCGCGTTTACCTGCATGACCGGTGCGACCGAGATGTCTTGCGCGACGGCCTGGGCCAGCGGTTTGAATTTGTTGAGCTCAGCTATAAGCCCTATCCCTGCTGCCGCTTTAACCATACGACGATCGAGGCGGCGCTGCAGTTGCGCGCCAAGGCTGGAATCCGCCCTGAGGACGTGCGGCGTGTAAGGGTTGGCCTGAACCACCAAGCCTATCAGGCGGTCTGCACACCGGTGGAGGTGCGCAAGGCGCCACGCACCATTGTTCAGGCGCAGTTCAGCATTCCTTATGTCGTGGCCTGTGCGCTGGTCGACGGTGCCGTAGGACTTGGTCATTTCACGCAAGAAGCCTTGGCGCGTCCGGATCTGCTGGCCGTGGCTCAGAAGGTGGATGCCTATGTGGATGACGACATCGAGAAAAAATTTGGTCGAAATGTGACACCAGCCTTGGTCCACATCGAGATGGCCGATGGCAGCCAACATACCCTGCGCGTCGAC
>RFWA01000526.1 GCA_009922295.1 Betaproteobacteria bacterium | reverse complement strand
ACGCAGAAGCCGCCAAGCGCATGGGCGGTGGCAAATCCATGGGCACTCAACGTAATGCCAGCCCAGACAAGGCACCGGGCACCACAGCGGCTCCGGCTGCTGCTGCTGCCCCTGCTGCTGCCGCTGCTGCGTCGAAGCGCTCATGGATGGGCCCGCTTGCCGGCCTCGCCGCAGGTCTGGGCCTGGCCGCGCTGGCCTCCCACCTGGGCTTTGGTGACGAATTGGCTTCCATGGTCATGTTCGGCCTGTTGGCCTTTGGCATCATGGTTGCTGTCGGCTTCTTCATGCGCAAGCGGGCTCAAGCGCGACAAGGCGGGGCGGCCAACCAAGACGGCCTGGCCTACGCGGGCGCTAATCCTCAGGCTGACACGACTGCGCAGGCAAGCCAAGCGTACAAGGTCGCCATGCCTGCAGGCGGCTCCATGATCGGCTCTGCCCTGGGCGGCGCACCTGCCACAGCGGGTACATTGCCTGCAGACTTTGACGCCGCCGGCTTCGAGCGCAACGCCAAGGTTAACTTCATCCGCTTGCAGGCCGCCAACGACGCTGGCAATGTGGAAGACATCCGGCAGTTCACCACGCCTGAAATGTTTGCTGAACTGAAAATGACATTGGCCGAGCGCGGCACGGCCACGCAGAAAACCGATGTGGTCAGCATTGAGGCCAAGGTGATTGACGTGCAAGAAGACGCCGACCGCTATGTGGTCAGCGTGCGCTTTGACGGCGTGCTGCGCGACGACAGTGGTTCCGCCGATGAGTCGTTCAGCGAAGTCTGGCATTTGACGAAGTCTCGTCAAGCCAACAGCGGCTGGCTGCTGTCGGGCATTCAGCAGATTGCTTAAGCCGCCCATTGATTGCTTGTAAACCCGACGGACTGATATGGTTTCTGTCCGTCGTGATTCGGCTCTAGGTTGGATGCAACTACATTTTGATCAATTCGCACGATTTGGTTAAAATGGAGGGCGTTATCCACTGAGGAGTATCGAGATGCAAACATTCACGGCCAACGAGGCCAAGACCCGATTTGGTGAGTTTCTAGATCGTGCGCAACGTGAGCCGGTGGGCGTGCTGAAGCACGACCGCATGGTAGGCGTGATGGTCAGCGTCCAGGACTTTGAAGCAATGCGCGCTTTTTACGCCGACCGCTTGCAACATCGAATCGACGCCTCAGCCCAGGCCGCTGCACGTGCAGGCCTGACCGACCGGGTACTCGATCAGTTGCTGGCAGATGAAAGCTGATGCCCCTGCCAACAGGGTAGTGGTTGATACCAACGTTTGGCTGAGCGCAGCGCTGTCCCCCCAAGGTGCGCCATCGCAGGTTTTGAAGCGTGTGCTCGCGTTTGGCGTTCCTGTGTTCTCGGATGCTACGTTTGCCGAGCTAGAACAACGGATCTGGAAGCCAAAATTCGACCGTTACCTCAGCATGGAGGCACGCCAGGGGATCTTGCATGACGCGCGTGCCTTGGGTCATTGGGTGGCAATTTCCTCCGCCATGGCAGCCCAGCGATTCAGCCGAGACGAAGACGACGACAAATTCATTCACACGGCGCTGGCAAGCGGGTCTAGCTGGCTGGTCACGGGTGACCAAGACTTGCTGGTGATCACCACGCCGTTGCCTGTTCGTATTCTTACGCCAGGCGAGGCTTTGCAGCGGGAAGATTTTCTAGCTTAAGAAAAATCTGCATAAGTCCGTCATCGCCGACAGTGCAGCGACGCGGCGATTCATAAGTGGTTCATCAGTAAGCAAAAACTGTAAGAGATGCGCGTTCAAGCAGTTGCCTTGGCAGGCCTTGGGTCGGACTTTGTCCGAAACATAAGAGAATCCAAAGGGCTGCGATGGGCTCTTGTCCTGGTCAGCGGTACTTAGATGCAGGAATCTGGGCGCACCGCCGAGGAAAGGGCCGATTAGGCCCAGCATCCCAGTTTCAACGCGCCAAGCCATCTAGGCCTCTTGCTTGCTACGATCCGCCCACTCGAGCCCACCGAAAGCGGAAGCCGCACCCAACCCGATCCTGCGCTGGTTACCGCCGCAGCCGTCACCCCAGGCGGCAGAATAGCCGCTACATCCTGCTGAAAAGGCTCATCGTCCGTGCGATTGCTTGCGCGCGGGCCTCGGGGTTTGTGCCCACG
>RFWA01000525.1 GCA_009922295.1 Betaproteobacteria bacterium | reverse complement strand
CCAAGCCATCAGGGCTCTCCCAAACCGGCAGTCGCATCAGCCAACCTAGCACGCACTACCATTCGATATTTTCACACACAAAGAGCGCTTCGAGGGGGGTAGAAAAATTCATATAGGACTATGCTATAGTCATGTCCTATATGAATTTTTCATTACGAATTGTGCTCAACGCAAACCCGGAGCAGTTGGCGAGGCTGGTGGCTTTGCAGGCGGCTTTTGCCGTGGTGTGCAACGCGCTGGCGCCCACTGTCCAGCAAACCAGGGTCTGGAACCGGGTTGCCTTGCATCATTTGACCTACCGCAGTTTGCGCGAGCGCTTCCCTGACTTGGGCTCACAGATGGTGTGCAATGCCATCTATTCGGTTTCTCGCACAAGCCGCCTGATTTTTCAGCATCCTAAAAGCCCATTCAATTCGACCAAGCTGGGTGACCGGCCCTTGCCTTTATTACGTTTCACTGAAAGCTGCCCGGTGTATTTTGATCGTCACACCCTGAGCGTGCGAAACGGCCAGTTGTCGATGTTCACGCTGGATGGCCGGATGCGATTCGCCCTGGCCTTGCAGCCCGCCGACGAGGCTAACTTCAATGAAAAAAAGCTGCGCGAAATTGCCTTGTTGAGGGCCATAGACGGGCGGTTTGAGTTGTCTTTCCTGTTTGGTGATGCGCAGGAGGGGGCAGCACCAGAGGCTTTGGCGCCGGTAGACGCGGAAATACCTGAGTATGTGATGGTCGAGGAGGCCCAATGAATCCCAACAAACCCACGTCCGAGCTGCGCAGCGCCTTGTACGACCTGTCGCCGTATTTCCGTCGTGCGGCATGGTTCAGCCTGGTGTCTAGCCTGCTGGTGCTGGCACCCTCTGCATACATGTTGGAGGTGTATGACCGGGTGGTGAACAGCCGCAGCCACATGACCTTGCTGATGCTGACGGTGCTGGTGGTGTTGGCTTTTGCCCTGATGGAGATTTTGGAGTGGGTGCGCTCCGAGGTGATGCGCGAGGCTTCGCTGGAGCTCGACCGGCGTCTGAGCCCGCGGGTGTTTTCGGTCATTTTTGAGGCCAACCTCAGGCGTATTCCTGGTGGCAGCATGCAGCCCATGAATGATTTGCGCACCTTGCGTGATTTTTTGTATGCGCCGGTGGTGCTGGCGGTCATGGAGGCGCCGGTCTCGCTGGTCGCACTGGTTCTGACTTTCGCCATCAGCCCGGTGCTGGGCTGGACCTCCATGGCGGCGGCGGTGGTGCAGACCTTTGTGGGTTGGCGCAATGAGCGCAGCACGCAGCCTCCGCTCTTGGCAGCCAATCGCAGCGCGACAGCGGCCCAGCAGTATGCCGACGGCAGCCTGCGCAACGCTCAGGTCATTGAATCAATGGGGATGTTGCCTCAGATTTACCGGCGCTGGATAGAGCGGCAGCGCGAATTTTTGGGTCTGCAGGCCCAGGCCTCTGACAAGGCCGGTTTTTACCAGGCTGTGTCCAAGTTTGTTCAAAATACCGTGAGCTCGATGTTGCTGGGCCTGGGGGCGTGGTTGCTGTTGCGTAATCAGCTCAATGGCGGCGCCGCCTACATGATCATTGCGTCGATTTTGGGCGGGCGCGTGTTGGCGCCCCTGGTGCAGTTGGTGGCCCAGTGGCAGGCGGTGGTGAATGCGCGTGAGGCCTACGCTCGTCTGGAAGGCATATTGGGCATGGTGCCTCCGCGACCGCCCAGCATGGTCCTGCCCAAACCGAAAGGCCATTTACAGGTGGAGGGCTTGGTAGCGGCCGCGCCGGGCAGCCAGCAGGCCATTCTGAGGGGAGTCGGTTTTGCCCTGAGCCCCGGTGAGGCACTGGCTGTGGTGGGGCCGTCTGCGTCGGGTAAGACGACCTTGGCACGCTTGTTGGTGGGTCTTTGGCCGGCCATCAGTGGCAAGGTTCGACTCGATGGAGCCGATGTTTACACCTGGGACAAGCGCGAGCTTGGGCCTCACATGGGCTACCTGCCGCAGGGCGTAGAGCTGTTTGATGGCACTGTAGCCGAGAACATTGCGCGTTTTGGTCAGATCGATGTGGTCAAGGTCGAGGAGGCGGCGCGGGCAGTTGGCCTTCATGAGTTTATTTTGGCTCTGCCTCAGGGTTATGCCAGCCCGGTTGGCCGCGA
>RFWA01000524.1 GCA_009922295.1 Betaproteobacteria bacterium | reverse complement strand
CATCTGGCTCGCCGCGCGCAGCGAAACCTCGTGGGCAAGCCGCCAGTCAACTTGGGTTGGCAGGTGCGGCCCGTGTTGCTCGGTGGCACCCAACGGAATGATGACCACCGTTTTCTTGCGCGCAGCACGCGCCAGATCCGGGGCCGTCATCCGGTCCCATCGTACTTCCGTTGTCACTGGCTTTTTCATCACAGGGCGGGCATCGGGTCCATCTTGCGGTTCAGCCATTTCAGGTGCAGTTTGTCGAGCTCCGTGTTCTGGGTGTTGAAGAACACAAAGGAGTCAAGCCATCTCACCAGACTGTGCTCGCCCATTTTCACGCCCATGTGAGCGGGACTGTTGCGAATGTTGAACTTGAGGTCGAACTCTTTACTCGGGTTCTTTTTGGCCAAGTCAATCGCGACAATGCTGTTGGTTGCAAACAGTTGAGCCTGACCAGACAGGTAAGCCGAGGCAGCGGTCGCGTCATCTTCTGTGCGCATTAAGTTGGCTTTTGGGTTGGCGGCAGAAATGGCCATTTCCTGGGTGGTCCCCTTGGCCGCTGCCACTTTATATTTGCCAAGGTCGCTTGCTGACTTAACCACAATACTTTTGGGGCCGTAGACCGCCAGCGAGGTGTTGGCATAGGGCGAGCTGAACATGATCTGCTTGGCACGCTCAGGCGTCAGGCCCATGACAGAGATCACGATATCGACTTTGTCGGTCAGCAGAAAAGGCAGCCGGTTGGCGCCGGTTGGCCATATCCACGTCAAAGCCCTCGGCTTCTCGGTTGGCATTCTGCGAGCCAAAGGGCGGCACGTCCAGGGGTACGCCAATGCGGACCACGCCAGCGGTCAGAATTTCCTGCAGGCGATCAGCCATGGCAGTGTTAACAAGGCCCAAAGAGAGAAGGGCGGCGGCCAGATTTCGGATCCACTTTTTCAACATGACTAGCTCCTATAAAAAACCAATGGGTCTTCCTGCGTGTCCGTGCCGCCATGGGGGCCACACGTCATTGCCGGGAAGAAACGGCAAATTTCAATCATCAGTGACCACGATCAAGTCACGGCTGTACCTCGATAACACTTCAGCGCCATCTTGCGTGATCAGCACGTTGTCGACCAAGCGGGCGCCCAGGCCTTCGGTGCCGATGAAGACAGGGGGCTCGACGCTGATGACCATACCTGCGCGCAGGGTGTAAGTGCTGTCGCCAATGAGGTGCAGGGGCTCAGCCCAACTTGGTGGGAATCCGGGTGCTAATCCGTAGCCTGAGGTGTGAACGCGGTAGGCGCCCATGCCGGCCTGCTCAATAACTGCCTTGGCAGCGGCATGCGGCTCCGCCGCAGTTACACCGTCCCGCATTTTTGCAATGCAGGCATCGCTGGCGGCACGCACGACCGCGTAGAGTGCTTGCATCCTCGGGCTGGGCTGCCCCAGGCAGAATTGACGGCCAATGGTCGTTGTGTAGCGGCGGTGGGTGGCGCCGAACTCAACGCTGCCGAAGTCGCCTTTGCGCAACACCCGCTCGGTCGGGGCGCCGTGACTGAAACACGCGCGTTCGCCAGACACCAGGTTAATAGGGCTGGCGGCAATGCCGCTGTTCGCGGAGAGCAATGCGGCCATGACCTGGCCTGCCACCGCGAGCTCCGAGCGACCTGCTTGCAAGGTTGCGGCAAATACAGCCATGGCAGCATCGGCTGTCTGGCTGGCTTGGCGGATATAGGCAAGCTCGGCGTCTGATTTGACCAATTTGAGGTCGTTCACCAAATTGCTAGGCTCGGCCACCAATGCCTCGCCCAACCATTGTTGCAGCCTCACATAGTGGTGCGGATGCAAGTAATAGGCTGGCACCTCCAAGCCGACGCGAGCTTGTCGCAGCCCCAGCGATGCCCCCAATGCCATGAAGGCACTGATCGGGTCCTCATTCTCTCCACCGCCAAAGGTATAGACCTGGTCTACCAGTGCGTCCTGCTCAAACTCATTGCGCTCGCCTTCTCGCGTCAAAATCACCAGTGGCAATGGCTTGGCTGACATCAATAAGCACTGAAACTCCTGGTAACTCTTGGCGTCGGAGCCCGTTAGCCAGTGGATTGAGACAGGGTGGCACAGCACCAGCCAGTCAAGCCCCTGCGCTTGCATCGCTTCCCTCACGCGGTTG
>RFWA01000523.1 GCA_009922295.1 Betaproteobacteria bacterium | reverse complement strand
ACGGCCGGGCTGTCCAGCACCACGGGCAGCTGCAGTGTTGCCAGCTCGGCTGCCGGGCCGACCCCGGACAACTGCAGCAACTGTGGCGTGTTGATGGCGCCAGCCGCCAGAATCACCTCGCAGCGGGCGCGGCTGGTGCGGCGCTGCCCGTGCTGCAGGTACTCCACCCCAGTGGCCCGAAGCCCGTCAAAGGTGATGCGGGTGGTTAGGGCACCGGTTTCCACGCGCAAATTTGCGCGTCGGCTTGCCGGCCGCAGGTAGGCGCTGCTGGCCGATGCACGCACGCCTTTGCGGGTGGTGATCTGGTTGATGGCCACGCCCTCATTGGAGGCGCCGTTGATGTCGGGGTTGCGCGCCAGGCCGAGCTGTTCACCCGCGCGCAGGTAAACCTCGCACAGTGGATGCACCTGGTCTGAGACGTCGCTCACATGAAGGGGGCCACCAGAACCCCGGGTGTCGCTGGGGCCGTGTACGCTGTCTTCGAGTTTTTTGAAGTAGGGCAGCACGTCGGCCCAGCCCCAGCCGGTGTTGCCCAGTGCCGCCCAGTCGTCAAAGTCACGGCGCTGGCCCCTAATGAAGACCATGGCATTGATGCTGCTGGAGCCGCCCAGCACCTTGCCGCGCGGCCAGTAGCCGGTGCGCCCGGCCAATGCTGGGTCGGGCTCGGTGCGGTACATCCAATTGACCTGGGGGTTGTAGAAGGACATACCGTAACCGATGGGGGCTTTGAGCCAAAACCGCTGGTCGCTGCCCCCGGCCTCGAGCAGCAGCACGCTGTGCCGCCCGCAGGCCGTGAGCCGGTTGGCCAGCACACAGCCTGCCGAGCCAGCGCCCACCACAATAAAGTCAAATTCGCTCACAAGCTAGCCATAAGAGATGAGAGCTTAAGCATCCCACGGACATTGGACTGGTGCACAGGTCCGCTTTGGAGAGAATTACAAACCACGCGCTGGCTCACGGGCCTTGGCCTTGCGTGCGGCAGCGGGGCTTTGGCGGGCTTCCAATACCTGGGCCAGCACCTCAACCCCTGCGGTGATCAGCTTGGGCGATACCCCGCCATAGCCGAGGACCAGCCCGTTGACCGCCACCGGTGCCAAGGCAAAGCGGCCGATGGGCGAGGCCGTGACCTGGCGCTGGTCGGCATCGCGTGAGATCGCCACTTCTGATGCGGAGGCCGGCAATAGGGCAATGGTGTGCAGGCCACCATGGGTGGGCAGCACGTCGAGCAGGCCGGCCAAACGCTGGCGTGAGGCCGCGATCAGGGTCTCGTGGCGCTCCTGGTAAATCAGGCGCATGCGCCGCACATGCGACGCAAAATGCCCTTCGTCGATGAACTCGGCCACCATCGCCTGGGTGTGTGACGGTACACCGGCTAAAAATTTGCTCATGATGGTTCGAAAGGTCTCGACCAATGCCGGTGGCACCAGCATATAGCCCAGGCGCAGCGCAGGAAACAGCGACTTGCTGAAGGTGCCGACATAAATCACCTGGCCATTGGTGTCGACGCTTTTGAGGGTTGGTGGCGGGCGCCCGCTGAAGAAAAACTCGCCGTCATAGTCGTCCTCAATCACCCAGGCGCCTGCGCGTTCAGCGGCATGCAGCAGCGCAAAGCGGCGTTCCAGGCTCATCACGCTGCCCATGGGCTGCTGGTGCGAAGGCGTGACAAAGGCCAGCCGGAACTGCGGGCTCAGGCGCAGGGCCTCGTCCACCCGCAGACCCTCGGTGTCCACGGGCACCGGCACCAGGTTGGCGCCACAGGCAATCAGACTGTTGCGCGCACCAATGGCGCCCGGGTTCTCAAACCACACGTTCTCGCCAGGGTTCAGCAGGGTCGAACCAATCAGGTGGAAGGCCTGCTGCGCGCCGCCCACAATGAAAATTTGCTCGGCGTCGCAGGTGATGCCGCGGTTCACGCGCAGGTGTGAGGCCAGCGCCCGGCGCAGCTGCAGCAAACCGTCGGGGTCGCCGTAACCCATGATGTCGTCGCGAGCGCCGCGCAGGTACTTGGCTGACAAGCGGGCCCACTGCGCCATGGGAAACACGTCAAACGCTGGCAGCGCGGTGGTGAAGGCGCGCGGCATGTGCGGCAGCCGCTTGCGGTCGCCAAAGCGGCTCACCGCCTGCGCCATCAGGCCCGACAGG
>RFWA01000522.1 GCA_009922295.1 Betaproteobacteria bacterium | reverse complement strand
GCCTGCACCAGCTCTTGCAGGGCGTCATCTGGCAAGCTGGCCAGCCAGGGCACGAGGCGCAGGGTGCCTTGGATGGTCAGGGAGTCGTCGCTCATGGTTTTCCACTACGAAGTTTGTCGGCTTTAAGACAGACGCAAACGGGGCCGCTCCCGAACACTCGGGCCCTCTACAAGCCTTTGAATGTCATGGCCAGTGTAAATCTTCAAGACGCTCCCAGTCAGGCCATGCCCATCGCGAAGCCGCACTGGGTCGGCACGAGCTGGTGCTGGGCTCGGTATGTTGGCGCTGGCCGGTCACTGCCACCGGCAAAGTGGATAAAAAGGTGATGCTGCAGTGCCTGGCTTCGAGCTCAGTGGCGGTCGGGTGAAGTTGGTTGGTCCACCTCGCGCGTCAGGTCGCTGGGTCTCGGCCGGCGTCTGGAGCGCCATAATGAGCGCGGCACCTGTACCGTCTCCATTTTGGGAACCCCTATGTCTGAACCAACTGTCTTGTATGCCGAGCAGGGTGCCGTGGCCCTGCTGACCCTGAACCGCCCGCTGGCGCTCAACAGCTTTACCCGCCAGATGCACCAAGATCTGTGGGCTGCGCTGGCGCAGGCCGAAGCCAACCAGGCCATCCGGGCCTTGGTCATCACGGGCGCTGGCCGGGCGTTCTGTGCCGGCGCCGATCTGGCCGAGTTTGACTTTGAGCCGGGGCCGGATCTGGTTGCCCGCGCAGACCCGGGCCCTGTGATCGATCAGGCCTTCAACCCGACAGTTCGGCGGCTGCTAAGCCTGCGCATGCCTACGCTGGCGGCAGTCAACGGGGTGGCCGCAGGGGCGGGTGCCTCGTTGGCAATGACGTGTGACATCACGATTGCCGCGCCCGGTGCCAGTTTTATCCAGGCTTTCAGCAAGATTGGCCTGGTGCCCGATGCGGGCGGCAGTTGGTTCCTGACCGAGCGGCTTGGGCTGGCGCGTGCCATGGCACTGGCCATGACTGGCGACAAGCTCAGCGCGACGCAGGCCCGTGATTGGGGCATGATTTGGGAAGTGGCCGACGACTGCCTGGCAGCAGCCCAGACGATGGCGGCACGCTTGGCCGACATGCCCACCGCCGCCCTGGTGGCGACGCGGCACCTGCTACGCCACAGCCACACCCGCACCATCAACCAGCAGTTGGATGTGGAGCGTGACACCCAGTCCACCATGGGCCGCACCCATGATTACATTGAAGGCGTGATGGCCTTCCGCGAGAAACGCCCAGCCCGCTTTACGGGGCGTTAAGCCAGCGCCCTAGCAGGGGTTTGTCACGCGGCAGTAGTCGCAAGCTGGTAGCCCCACGGGGCATCACCAAAGGCAATTCAAGTAGCCGCTGGTCACGTGCCACGCAGGCACTCACTTTGGTGGCTGTGCCGGCATACAGCAGCACATCGTCCAGCTTGTTCAGGCGCCAGCGGGTGGCGGCCTTGCCGGTGCCCACCGTTAGGCCCAACCATTCGTCACCCGCAGAAAAACCAGCCTGCTCTGCCGCACCGCCGCGCAGCACCACTTTGATCTGAATCCCAGCGCGCTCAGCAACCCGCAAACCCAGCGCCTGCGCCAGAGCAGCCGGTTCTTTGAGCACATGAACGCCATGCTGTTCCAGCAAGGGCTGGAGGGGTAACTCAGCCGTGCCGTGGACCCAGCGCACCAACTCCTTGGCATAAGAGCGCCCCGTCACGGCTTGCAGCACGGCGGCCAGATCGGCCTGTGTCATCGGGCCGCCAGCGCAACGCAGCCAGAGCCTGCGCATGACGTCGTCCAGGGCGCCCGTGCCTTCATGGCGCAGCGTCAAGTCCAGGCACAGCGCGACCAGCGCGCCCTTGCTGTAGTAACTGACGGTCGCATTCGGCGTGTTTTCGTCTTGCCGGTAGTATTTCACCCAGGCATCAAAACTGGCCTGCGCCACCGACTGCACCTTGCGCCCCGGTGTCTGCAAAACCTGGTTGACGGTTTTGCCCAAGAGCTTGAGGTAGGTCGTGTCGTCGATCAGTCCAGCCCGGCGCAACAGCAGTTCGTCGTAGTAGCTGGTAAAGCCCTCAAAGAACCAGAGCAGTTCGGTGTAGTTTTCCTGGCTGTAGTCATAAGTGGCAAATTCGGCTGGTCGCAGTTGTTTCACGTTCCAG
>RFWA01000521.1 GCA_009922295.1 Betaproteobacteria bacterium | reverse complement strand
TGGTGGCAGACTGAAGTGGCCAAGGCCTTCGCAGGCAGCCCCAGCCACCCGGTGATGCGAGCCCTGCTGCCCCTGGCGCCCGACCACGGCATCGAGCAGCGCCACTTGCAAGCCGTGATTGAAGGCTGCCAGATGGACCTGGCACAAACCCGCTACCTGGACTACCCCGGTCTGCAGCGCTACTGCCATCTGGTGGCTGGCGTGGTGGGCGAGGTGGCGGCCCACATCTTTGGCCAGACGCAGCCGCAGACCACCGCCTACGCCCACAAACTGGGGCAGGCGCTGCAGCTGACCAACATCATCCGCGACGTGGGCGAGGACGCGCAACGCGGCCGCATCTACCTGCCGGTGAATGAGCTGCAGCAGTTCGAGGTCAAGGCACAAGACATTTTGCAGCGCAGCTATTCCCCGCGCTTCACCGCCCTGATGCAGTTTCAGGCCCGGCGCGCCCAAGGCTTGTACGACGAGGCGCTGGCCCTGCTGCCCGCAGCCGACCGACACGCCCAAAAACCCGGCCTGATGATGGCCAGCATTTACCGTGCACTGCTGCGCGAGATCGAACACGACCAGTTCAAGGTGCTGCACCAACGCATCAGCCTGACCCCGCTGCGCAAACTCTGGCTGGCCTGGAAGGTCCAAGCTTTGGGACGGCTCTGAGCTTGGGTGCCCGGAGAATGGATGTGGCAGTCATTGGCGCCGGCTGGGCCGGCATGGCGGCGGCGGTGGAGGCTGCTCGTGCGGGGCACGCGGTCACGGTGTTTGAGGCCAGCCGCCAAACCGGCGGCCGGGCGCGGGCCTTGCCAGGGGTGGTGTGCAACGGTCAAGCGATTACCGTTGACAACGGCCAGCATATATTGATCGGGGCCTACACCGAGAGCCTGCGCTTGATGCAATTGGTCGGCGTGGATCCCAAAACCACCTTGCTGCGCTTGCCCATGACGCTGCGTTTTGCCGATGGCAGCGGGTTGCGACTGCCGAGGCTGCCGGCGCCATTCAATTTGCTGGTGGGCGTGCTGGGCGCGCGCGGCTGGCAGCAGGCAGATAAAACCGCCCTGCTCAGAGCCGCCAATCAGTGGCGCAAAGATCGATTTCAATGCGATGCCCAACTGAGTGTGGCGACCCTGTGCCAGGCCCTGCCGGCGCGGGTGCTGACCGAGCTGATTGAACCGCTGTGCGTGTCGGCCCTGAACACCCCGCCAGCGCGGGCCAGTGCCCAGGTTTTTTTGCGGGTTCTGGGCGATGCACTGTTTGGCGTGTCGGGAGGCTCAAATCTGCTGCTGCCCCGTGTCGACCTGGGTGCGCTGTTCCCCGAGGCGGCGGCGCGCTGGCTGGTGCAGCATGGCGGCCACGTGGCGCTGGAGACGCGGGTCAATTCAGTTCTGGCCCAGGGCACGCAATGGCGCGTGCAGGGACAGCTGTTTGACGCCGCAATCTTTGCCACCACATCAACAAATGCGGCTCTAACCCTTGATGCCACTGCGTTTTCAGCTCCTGAATCCATAGCAACGCAGATTCAGGCTTGGCGCCAAACCAGCCGCGCGCTGCAGTTTGAGCCCATCGCCACCGTCTACGCCTGGGGTGCACAAGCACGGCTGTCGCAACCCATGCTGGGGCTACGCAGCCAGCCGGGTGCAGCCGACGGTGCCGCACCCGCCCAATTTGTGTTTGACCGTGGCCAACTCGGTGGGCCGCAGGGGTTGCTGGCATTTGTGGCCAGCGCCAGCCGATGGGATGCCGCCACCGTGCAGCGGCAGGTGCTGCAACAGGCGCAGGACCAGCTTGGCATGCGGCTGCAAGCAGTACAAACCGTGGTGGAAAAACGCGCGACTTTTGCTTGCACGCCCGGGCTGCTGCGCCCGCCGATCCAGGTCGCGCCCGGCTTGCTGGCTTGCGGCGACTACGTGGCAGGCCCCTACCCCGCCACCCTTGAGGGCGCAGTGCGCAGCGCCATGGAGGCCGTCAAGGCGCTTTAAGGCGCCTTAAGGCTCGCGGCGCCAGCCAGCATCGCGCACAACTCCCCCAGATGGCTCACCGTGGCATGGGGCTGGGCCTCATGCGCCCACGATGTTCCGTCGCGGTTGACCCACACCGCCTGCATACCGGCGGCCAGCGCGCCCAGCACGTCCAGCGCAGGGTCATCGCCCACAT
>RFWA01000053.1 GCA_009922295.1 Betaproteobacteria bacterium | reverse complement strand
CAACAAGGGCGAGTACAAGCACGTGGAGGGCAAGCGCATCCTGGAGCCGATCAAGGGCCGGCTGGCCGACACCCTGACCGAGATGGAACAGGATGTGCAAAGCTCCATCAGCTATGCCGGCGGCAAGAAGCTGATGGACATCCGCAAGGTCAACTACGTGACCTTAGGCGGCGACAACGCTGGCGAGCACCTGCTGATGTAGTTGCCTGTGATCAGGCCAGCAACTCGGCTGTCAGGCTATTTGTGCGTGTACCGGGCTGAACCAGCGCGCCCAGCATGCTGAAGTGGTTCAGGCCCGGCACCACCTCACACACTGGCACCACGCGTTGGCCCCAGGCCTGACGGATCAGTTTGTTGTGCAGCAAAAATGCCGGGCTCTCATCGCCCCCAGCCACTGAGTACAGTTGGCCACGCCCCGCAGCGACGCCAGGCGACGGTAGCCAGGCCGGGCTGGCTTTGCGGGCCTGAGCAGAGGTCAAACGCAAATCCGGCTTCAAATGCGGCGTTCGGCGGATGGACTCGAGCTCAAACAAGCCAGATATCGACAAGGCATTACGAACCAGTCGGGGCGGCAGGTCAGCGGACCAGCGTTGCCACTGGCAGGCCAGCAACATCGCCGCCAGGTGCCCGCCCGCCGAATGTCCTACCACGGTGATGCGGCTCGGGTCACCACCGTATTTGGACACATGCCGCCAAATCCAAGCCAAGGCCCTCACCATCTGCATCACGATCTGCGGCACGGTAACGGTTGGACACAGCGCGTAGTTGGGCACCACCACACAGGCGCCGGTCTGGGTGAACGTCGGAGCCACAAACGAGTGGTCGGCCTTGTCCAGGCCACGCCAGTAGCCACCATGCAAGAACACCAGCACTGGGGCACCGCCGGCTTTGGCTGGGCCAGCAGCCGGAAAGATATCCAGCGACTCGCTGGGGCCAGCGCCGTAGGCTAGGTCCAGCGTGCAGGGCTGGGTACGGGCCTGGGCCGAGTCGGCCGCCCAGCGCGCCAGGTGCTCGGCAAAATCAGGCACCAGGGCACGGTTGTTGTACTGGCGGTCCAGCGAAGCACCGTCGAGTTGCTGCAATTGAGCGAGTTTCATAAGATAAGGATCGTGACTAAGTTTTCTATCTTCACCCTTTGGGACCTCTGCAAAAACTGGAGACGAGTGATGAAATTAGACACTGCGACCTTGCATAGCAGCCTTCAAGCATCGCGCGTAGTTTTCAAAAGCTACCGCGCGTATGACCTTTTCACCGACACCACTCTTGCTCAGTGCTTCCACAACCTTACGCAAGTCTGAGACTTGATTGATGACTGCACCCTCTGGCAGGCCATCCTGATCACTTCCGAACATGACATGGTCTGCCCCAATTAGATTGATCATTCGCATAATTTCAGCTGCATAGCCGTCTATTCCTCGACCAAACGAAGGCCCAAGAGACCAAAGGCCAACTGCACCACCAGAATCTGCGATTTTTTTTGCATCTTTCAAACCCAGCGCACGTGAGCGATAGCCGGCAGCATTCCAATTGCTTGGGGCATCAGCGATATAACTGTGCGACCAAATAATCGGCACCTTGGAGACCGCCAAGGCATGATCAATGGCCGCTGTTGTAGAGTGCGCCAGATCCACCAGTATCCCTTTTTGATTCAAAGCGCCAACCAACTCCTTGCCAAAAGCTGTCAGGCCACCATGATCGGGGCGCTCTGTTTGTAAATCGCCTACTGCATTTTTAATGTAATGAACCAATTGCACATGACGGATACCGTCGTCGTATGCCTTCCCAAGGGAGTCCAATGTGCCCTCGAGGAAGTCAGCGCCCTCCGAGGTCAGACAGACATAAGGCGTGCCGGTGGCGGCCTGTTCCACGTCTTCAACACTTTTGATGACCTTGACCCCGTTTACGCGTAAGCCCCGCAACGCAGCCCCAAGTTGACGGTCAAATGAGGCCCTCAAGTCGCCTCTATTTACAGTTCGGACTTGACCAAGACCTCCTGAAACAATGCCAATAAAAGGGCCGTCTGGCACCACTGCCCATGAAATCAGGCATACCCCAGAGTCTTTCATGAGTTGGCCTAGTAGGGGTACGCTTTCAGTATTGCGCCGTAGCAAGCCAAAATGATTGTGTGCGTCAGCGATGGGGATGAAGCCTTGAGCAGAATTGAGCGAAGGCAATGCAGCAACCAATGAGCCCGCTAGGAACGATCTTCGTTTCATAGTCAACCTGGTTGGGTAGTCAAAGTACACTTTAGCATGATGGCTTAGTTGGTAGCGTAGCAGACTTATAAGCCTTTGGTTGAGTGTTCGAGACAGGTGGCTTAAGGCTCATCCGCTCGACTTTTGCTCGGATTCTCACTACAACAACCAGAAGGAGACGCTATGGAACTAGGCATGATTGGATTGGGCCGCATGGGCGGCAACATTGTCAGGCGGCTGATGCGCCATGGACACACTTGTGTGGTTTACGACACCAACGCCGCTGCGGTGGTGCAGCTAGGCAGTGAGGGGGCGAGCACGGCGGAGGATATGGCGGACCTGGTTCGCAAACTCAGCCGGCCGCGCGCGGTATGGGTCATGCTGCCGTCGGGACAGATTACCGAGGCCGCCGTAAGTGCTCTGGGCGAACTGCTTGAACCGGGCGACTGCATCATCGATGGCGGCAACTCCAACTTCAAGGACGACGTGCGGCGCGCCCAGGCGATGGAGCCCAAAGGCATCCACTATATCGACGTGGGAACCAGCGGCGGGGTGTGGGGACTCGAGCGAGGTTATTGCCTGATGATTGGAGGCGATAAGGCGTCCGTGCAGCGGCTCGACCCGATTTTCAAAACGCTTGCTCCCGGTATCGGGTCCATCGAAAAGACCCCCGCACGCGGGGTTCGAAAGTCGACCGCCGAAGACGGTTACCTCTACACCGGGCCTGCCGGCTCCGGGCATTTCGTGAAAATGATCCACAACGGGATCGAGTACGGACTGATGCAGGCCTACGCTGAGGGACTCGATATCCTCAAGGGTGTTGCCCAAGAAAGCGTTCCGGCAGAACGGCGCTACAACCTGGACTTGGCTGAAATTACCGAGCTATGGCGACGGGGTAGCGTGGTGTCGTCCTGGCTGCTGGACCTGAGCGCCAACGCGCTGGCTGAAGACCCGCAACTGAGCGCATTTTCTGGCCATGTGGACGATTCAGGCGAAGGCCGCTGGACGATCCAGGCGGCGATCGAGGAGGCGGTTCCGGCCGACGTTTTGACGGCAGCGCTCTACACCCGATTTCGTTCGCGCCAAGACCACACGTTTGCGGAAAAGTTGCTGTCGGCCATGCGTAAACAATTCGGTGGCCACCAAGAACCCGCGAAAGGCTGAGCATGGCCACCACCCACGAGATTGAGCACACGGCTATACCGCACGGCCAGCAGGCACCGTCGTGCGCCATGGTGATCTTTGGCGCCGCCGGCGACCTGACCAAGCGCTTGCTGATACCCGCGCTCTACAACCTGGCGCGTACCGAGTTGCTGCCAGCAGACTTCGCGCTGATAGGCGTTGACCGGCTGGACATGTCCGACGCCGCCTACCGCCAACACCTCAACGATGCGGTGCGTGCTTTTGCCTCGGACAAGCATTATTCGCAGGCGCTTGACGAGAACCACTGGGCGGAACTACTCCAGCGCATCAGCTATCTGCAAGGGGACTTTGGCGATGCGTCTGCGTATGGGCGACTGCGCGACAAGCTCGCGGCGGTGCGCAGTGACCAGGTCAGCAGCGACAACGTTCTTTTCTATCTGGCAGTCGGTGCGCGCTTCTTTGGCGGCATCGTCGACCACCTGGGTCAGGCCGGGCTGGTCACCGAGACTGAGACAGGTTGGCGCAGGGTAGTGGTCGAAAAGCCTTTCGGGCATGACGTCGATTCTGCGCGCGCCTTGAACGCGCAACTACGCCTCAGCCTGGGCGAGCGCCAAATCTACCGCATGGACCACTTCCTGGGCAAAGAGACGGTGCAGAACATCATGCTGATGCGTTTTGCCAATGCTATTTTCGAGCCGCTTTGGAATCGCGACCATATCGACCATATCCAGATCACCGTGGCTGAAACCGTGGGAGTAGAAAGCCGAGCAGGGTTTTACGAGGGAACCGGCGCAATGCGGGACATGGTGCCTAACCATGTGTTCCAACTGCTGGCGCTGACCGCGATGGAGCCGCCGACATCATTCGCCGCTGACGCGGTTCGAAGCGAAAAAACCAAGGTGCTCAATGCGGTTCACCGGGTCAACGCGGCGAGCGACAGTGTTCGCGGCCAGTACACCGCGGGGCAGCGTGACGGAAAATCATTGCGTGGCTACCGCGAAGAAGACGGTGTCGCGGCGACCAGCACGACCGAGACCTTTGTCGCCATGAAACTCGGCGTCGACAACTGGCGTTGGTCGGGGGTGCCTTTCTACCTGCGAACGGGCAAGGCGATGGCCAAACGCAGCAGCGAGATTGTGATCCAGTTCAAGCGCCCGCCCTTGTCGCTGTTTCGCGATACCGCGACAGAGGCGCTGACGCCCAATTCACTGGTGCTCAAACTGCAGCCCGACGAGGGCGCTGCACTGATGTTCGGCGCGAAAATTCCTGGCCCGACCATTTCCATCGGCCAGGTCCACATGGATTTTCATTACAAGGACTATTTCCAGAACGCACCGAGCACCGGCTACGAGACACTGATTTACGACTGCATGATTGGCGACGCTACACTTTTCCAGCGCGCCGACAATGTGATTGCCGGTTGGCAGATCGTCCAGCCGATACTGGATCATTGGGCCAATGAGCCCGAAGCACCGCTGACGCACTACGCGGCTGGATCCGAGGGTCCAACCGAGGCAAGCGCCCTGTTAAAGTCGACAGGACGTAGTTGGAAGTCACTGCTCTAAAGGCTGCGCCAGCGCGTTGTTGACACCATCTAAATAGGTTTAGGATAAGGAGAACCACTATGGAAGCACATGAATCATCCGAGCTCATAGAGCATGCAGAACACGGTGGCGATAAAAACAAAAACCGCACAGCGTTAATGATCTCGATTTTGGCGATGGTACTGGCCGTCTCCAGCTTGGGCGGGTCAAACTCAGCCAAAGAAGCGACCCAGGAGAACATACTGGCTGCCAATGCCTATGCCTTCTACCAGGCCAAGGCGATACGCCAAACCTCTTTAAAGATCGCCGCTGCCGATTTGGAGTTGCAACTGCTGCGCGACCCCACCATGCCGGCAACTGCCAGGGAAGCATTCCAGAAAAAAATCGACGAGTACAAGAAAACGGCAGAGCGCTACGAGTCCGAGCCAGAGAGCAAGGAGGGAAAGAAGGAACTGCTGGCACGTGCGAAGGCACATGAAGCATCACGCGACCACGCGTTGCGCCAGGATCCTTGGTTCGACTACGGCGAGGGCATGCTGCAAATCGCGATTGTCCTGCTTTCTGTGTCTATCATTGGCTCCATACCGGCGCTGTTTCTGGCCGGCGGTGTGCTCGGCTTTTTGGGCCTGCTGGCGACCATCAACGGGTTCTTTCTGCTGTTCTGAGCTGTTGACGCCGACGCGGCTTTGATGCCAGCGCCAATTTTTGACTGATCCAAATTGGCAATCGGCAGATTTGGGCAATTTGACGCGGCGTCAATAGCTTGTTGGAACTACCTTTGTGCAATAGACGTACGACGAGTCGTGTAACATGAATGACAGTTGCGGAGCGCTGTCGAAATGGCCCGAATTACCCGAATTGTCATCACACACCACCAACTCCGACTTGAGCCACCATTCCCGGCCTCATGGGATTCTCGGCCCCGTACCCGCTTTCCGGCGACCCTCGTCCGCGTCTTTGATGAAGACGGACGCATGGGTGTGGGTTCTGGAGACGCTATGTTGGGCTTTGCCGATTACGAGCACCTGTTCATTGGCCAGGAGGCCATGGAACTGAATCGACACCATGCGGTGTTGATGAATATCGATTTCCATGCTGGGCGGCCCTGGCCCTTGGATGTAGCGTTATGGGACCTGGCGGGCAAGACGCAAGGGCAAGCTGTGTGGAAGATGCTAGGCGGAAAGGCACCTCGACTGCGCGCCTATCAGTCCAGCGGTGTGCATCGGTCAACAAATGACATGGTTGGGGTGGCGACGCGATGCTTGGCCGCGGGCATCCCCGCACTCAAGCTGCGTTTCGGTCGCAGCGACTTAGCCGCGGACCTTGCCGCGTTGAGGGCGATTAGGGAAGCCGTGGGTGACCAATTGGATTTGATGGTGGACTGCAACCAAGGGTGGAGGATGCCTTGGGACACTGCGCCATCGTGGGACCTTGAGCACGCGCTTCAAGTCGCCAAGGAGCTTGAAAAGTTGCACGTGTTCTGGATGGAAGAGCCCCTGCATCGGGGGGACTACGAAGGTATGCGCGCTCTGCGAAATCGGGCGGGCATTCGTCTGGCGGGTGTGGCATCACTGGACTCGCGCCATTCGCCCGTCAAGTCGCGACAAGGGGCCGACTGTTCAGTTCTCATACGTGGGGAAATGGCTTGGGCATGATGGCCAACCTGCAGTTGATAGCCGGGACCTCAGGCGAAACCTATGTCGAGTGGCCACTGGATGCGCCTGAATGGTCGCCAGAACGACGTGATTACCTGCTGAAGTCTCCGCTAAAGTTGGATAGCCAGGGCTGGTTCACACTCCCGGAAGCACCGGGGCTCGGCGTCGAACTCAATGAAGCGGTGCTTGAGCAAACGCTCAGCAAAACTGCTAGGTTTAACTGAGAGATCTCTGCCTGATGACTTCAAGATTGACATTGCAGCAAGTCCACGAGCTTGCCGTGCAAGCCTTGATTGCAAGCGGTGGGGACATCCGCCAAAGTGCTGTTGTAGCGCAGTCAATTACTGAGGCAGAAGCGCAGGGTATCCGCAATGTCGGCTTGGCCTATCTGCCGACTTATTGTGAGCACCTGCTCTGTGGCAAAGTGGATGGTCATGCCATAGCGCGCACGGAAATTCTCGCCCCGGCAATCCTTGGGGTCGATGCTTCCAATGGATTTTCACACACTGCATTTTTGTTCGCGTTGCCAGAATTTGTATCGATTGTGCGTAGCCAAGGGATCGCCTTCATGACGATCAGGAACGCCTACTCGGCCGGCGTACTTGGCTGGTTCATTCACCGTTTTCTTGAGCACGGACTGGTTAGTCTGGCCTTTGCAAACGCCTCTGCCATGATGGCGCCGGTGGGTGGAAGAAAACCGGTCTTCGGGACCAATCCCTGGGGCTTTGGCGTACCCCAAGAAGGGGCCGAAGCCATCGTCGCCGACATGTCCAGTTCGGCAACTGCCCGGGTGAATGTGATAGCTGCTGCGCGAACCGGTGGCCCGATACCTGAAGGTTGGGCGATCGACGTGGATGGCCGCCCGACGACCGATCCCCAGGCAGCCTTGGCGGGAACCATGGCGCCGGCTGCGGGTCACAAGGGCTACGCTCTCGCTTTACTTGTCGACATCCTAATTGCAGGGCTGGGCGGCGCCAATTGGTCGTTCGAGGCCAGCTCACTGCTGGATAACTCTGGCGGCCCGCCTGGCGTAGGCCAATGCTTTATCGCCATTGACCCTGCACGCTGTGCGCCCGGATTCGCGCAGCGTATTGCCCGACTCACCCAGACCATTTATGAGCAGGAGGGCGCACGCCTGCCGGGCAAAGGGCGCGCCGATCATGCAGCCTATGCGAACGCCCATGGTGTTGAAGTGCCCGACGATCTGATGGCCGAGCTGCAGGCCCTGGCGCACCCAGGCTGATGTCTCACGAAAAGATCTTGCTAGGCGTGTTGCAGGCCAATGGGCTTTTGCCGGCGGAGTCCTCCGATGGGATGTATCTGGAGTTGCTGACAGGGGGATTTTGGAATCGGGTGTACCGGCTGCGCAGCAAACAGCTCAGCACCCTGGACTGGGTAGTTAAGCAGTTCGCCGATGTGCCTGCAAACCCAATGTTCCCGATTCTGCCGACAGCCGAATATGCAGCATTGCAGTTCCTGAAAGGTCATCAATGCGCTCCTACGCCGCTTGCGTTTATTGCCGATAGTCCGGTAGGAAGTCTGCTGGTCTATGAGTATGTCAAGGGAAGCTATTGGAATGGTGACCTTGAAGCGACAGCAACTTTGCTTGGGCGAGTGCACAGCATCCCCATTGATCCTTTCGCCGCAAATGCCTTTCGCCAGCTACCAAGTGATGCACCCAACCTGCTAACGCATGCTGAAGTGATGTTGCAACGTCACGAAAGCGCCTTGAGTGACAGCGTTCGTGAGTTAAGCCGTAGATTGTCCTTTGAAACCGTCCATCCAATCCGCAACGGGGTATTGGTACACACTGACTGTGGGCCGGGCAATATCGTGAGCAGCCCTGATGGGTTGCGTCTGATCGATTGGCAGTGTCCGGGAATCGGAGACGGACTTCAAGATGTGTTGACGTTTGTGTCTCCTGCAATGCAAGTGCTTTATGGTTACCCGGTACTCACGTTGGCCCAGGAGCAACGGTTTTTGAGGGCTTACTTTTCTGTCCTGGATGAGCACCCAACGGATGCGATGGAGACGTCTGAACGGCTGCGCATTACCCGAAGCAGTCACCATTACCGCTTCGCGGCGTATTGCGCCATGCGTGCGCAGGACACAGGCGGCTCCGACGAGAAAACGTCGCGCTTATACAGCGTCGCGCTTCAGGCTGAAATCCAAATGCTTCATCGTTTGCTGTCATAAGGTTTTTTCGTATGAAATTTATCGAGATGCACATTCATAGTTTCAGTCTGCGCTTTCAGTTCAAGTACCGACGTGACTTTGACGTTTTTAGCTATATTTCACTGGCTCAAGAACGAGGGTTCACCGGCGTCAACATCTCTGCGAATGGGCCGGGGTATCGGGACTTGGGTGGAACGACGTCCGAGCATTTCGCCAGCGTGCGGGCCTGCTTGCAGGAGCACAACTTGGCCTGTGAAATTGACACCAGCGACACCCGCGTGGATAACCTGCAGAAAATGCTGTCGGTTGCAAGCCAATTGGGGGCCGAGCGTTTGCGTGTTTACACCAAGTACGAAGCACCACTGTCCGAACAGATTGACTGGACCGTGCGTGACCTCCAGGCTATCGCGCCAGAAGCCGAAAGATTGGGCATCACGATCGTCTTTGAAAACCACGAGGATTTTCAGGGCGAGGTGATATCCCGCATACTGGCAGAGGTAAATCATCCTCGAATCAGGGCTTTGTATGACTACGGTAATTCGCAAATGGTGGGCGAAGACCCCTTGCAGGCATTACGGGCTATGCAAGCTTACATTGACGCAGTGCATGTCAAGGACCACGTGATCGTCAACAACGAAGGCCGCCCCTGGGTTCAGGGCGTTCCATTGGGGCAGGGTTGTCTTCCAATCATGGAGCAGACCGAAGCCTTATATGCCGGTGGGTTACGCCGTTTTTGCTTTGAAAATGTTTGGGGCTATGTGGCCAAGTTCAAAGCTGAGAATCTACCCGCGACTGCTGCCTTTAGCCTGAAGCACCAACATGGATTTCTTAACGGTGCTCTGTTGCCACAATCCGAAGCCTTGCAACAAGAGTGGCAGGCATTTGAATTGGGTTGGCACTGGTACCAGCACGCGCTCAGATCGGCAGGATTTGTGATCGAACGACGGTAACTGGAACAGCATCTTGGTTCAGGGCTGGGGCTTAAATGTCCCGCTTAGATGTCGTTCCTGCGCTGCATTGCATTGCATCAAGGCACACACCGGGCCTCGGAGGTCATTCACCGCCCACCGGTTTTTGTTGCAGGACCGCCGTCTTTGGACTTTCGAAGCAGGCACGGCACAGCGGCCAGGTCGACGCCACGGCGACAAGACCGCTCACCGCGCAGATCAGCGCAGCCGTCGGGGCGCCAAGACGCTGCGCGAGCCAACCAATGGCAAGAAAACCCAAGGGCCCGACGCCGATGCACATGGTCATCAGGCCCATGACCTCCAGGCGTCTGTCGGCCGGCGCGTTGTTGTACACCAACGTCGGTTGCATCACTGCGAAACCGGCCTGCGCAATGCCGATGACAAAAAGAATGGCACTGGTCAGCACCACTTGATGACTCCAGGCGAAGCCAATCTGCAAGACCAGAAAAAGCAGGACAGCCCCAAGATAAACCGGCCCATGGCGCAGACGCCGTGCGATCGATGTCAGAGTCAACGCGCCCAGCAGCGAGCCTATACCGTCCAGACTGGCCAGCAGGCCCACGCCCTGCGCGTCAAGGTGAAGCTGGTCGCGGCCGATCACCGGAATCATGCTCAGCACTGGCCAGCCAAACAGGTTGAAAAGCACTGTGATCCACAGGGTGGCCTTCAGCGGGCGAGATTCGCGCGCTGCGCGCAGGCCGCGCAGCAAAACATCTCGGATCGTCGCTTTGGAGGCCACTGCATCAGTTGGCGGCGGGTCGACCAAGCCACCAAGAGCCGCGAGCACCGGCAGGTAAAGCAGCGTTGTGCAGATCAGTACCACCGTCAGGCCGCCCTGCGCCAGCAGCAGGCCGCCCAGCATGGGGCCAACCAAGCGGCAAGCGTTGGAGGCCACAGCATCCAGAGACATGGCCTGAACCATTCGCCCCTGCCCGGCCAGGTCACCCATCAGCGCACGCCGCAAGGGCATGTCACCAGCCCAGACAATGCCGTTAATGAAGCTCGCCAACGCCAGGTGCCAGACCTCGATGGCACCAAAGGCGGACACGATCAGCAGCAGCAAGGAGGTTGCCAACAGACCGGCATGCGTCACGATCAGCAGCCAACGACGCGAGATGTGCGAGGCCAGTGCCCCCATCGCAAGGCCAAAAAGGGACAAGGGCAGCAGGCGCAACATCATCAGGCTGGCCACCCACAACGCGGATTTGGTTTGGTCGTAAGTGAACACCGCAAACGCAAGGATCTCGAGCCATCGGATCAGCGACATCAGCATGCCGACGCCCCACAGGCGATGCAATT
>RFWA01000520.1 GCA_009922295.1 Betaproteobacteria bacterium | reverse complement strand
TACCGGCAAAAAGAGCTGCTGCTGCCGGTGCAAAAGGCCATCCTGCGCCATTGCGCCGGTTAATTGATGCCCATCGAAACTTACTTGCCATCATGATCACCTACTACAACCGCCACCACGCCCTGCACCAGGGCCGCTTTGAAATGTTTCGCGGCGAGCTGGTGCCGTGCTTTGAGGTGCCTGCGCGCGCTGATCAGGTGCTGCTGGAGCTGCAGCGGCGCAAGCTGGGGCCGTTGCTAGACCCGTTGACGTTTGATGACGCGTTGCTGGCACGGGTACACAGTCCGCGCTACCTGGATTTTTTGGCCAGCGCCTGGGACCAATGGTTGGCGCTGGACGCCGGCAACGCGCAGCGCGACGTGCTGCCCTCGGTCTGGCCGGCGCGCGGTTTGCGCACCGACGTGCTGCCCGACAATTTTTCGGCACGGGTGGGGCTGTTTGCGTTTGACGCCGGCACACCACTGACCGCCGGCAGCTGGGCGGTGGCCCGTGCCGGAGCCCACTGCGCCCTGAGCGCGGCGCAGGCCGTGCTGGGCGGAGCGCCAGCCGCCTTCGCCCTGAGCCGCCCGCCCGGCCACCATGCCGGCGCCGACTATTTTGGCGGGTACTGCTTTCTCAACTACGCCGCCCTGGCGGCCCAACACCTGCACGATGCCGGCCTGTCGCGCGTGGCCGTGCTGGATGTGGATTACCACCACGGCAACGGCACGCAAAGTATCTTTTACGAGCGCCCAGACGTTTTCTTTGCCAGCATTCACGGCGACCCGCTTACCGAATACCCCTTCTACCTGGGCCATGCGGACGAAACCGGCGCTGGTGCGGGTGCCGGCTTCAACCTGAACCTGCCGTTGCCGCGTGGCAGTGGATTTGAAGCCTGGTCGGCTGCGCTGGAAGTGGCCCTGGCCGCCATCAGCCGCTTTGGCGCCGAGGCCCTGGTGGTTTCGCTGGGCCTGGACACCTTTGTCGGCGACCCGATTTCGGGCTTTTGCCTGCAAAGTACCGACTACCTGCGCCTGGGCGAGCGCCTGGCCCGCGTTGGCCTGCCCACCGTGCTGGTGCTGGAAGGCGGTTATGCGGTGGATGGACTGGGCGTGAACGCGGTCAATGTGCTGCAGGCGTTTGCCTGACCTGCTTAATCAGGTAAAGCGACTGTTTAATCGGGGTCAGATTCCAATTAACTCCTGGATCCCCGATCAGGTCGAGGATGACGCAGGGGTGTCGGGGATGACCCTGCCTCTCGTCATTCCCGCGGAGGCGGGAATCCAGGAAGTCATGGATCCCCGATCAAGTCGGGGTTGACGCCGGGGCCGTGGCTTTGTTGACTCGCTGACGGGTGGCTGGTTAGCGAGCTATCCTGATCTTCGCGTTATCGCTCTCAAAAACATAGCGAAGAAGTCAATCAGGACAAGGCCTAGAGGCCAATTCATACCCAAGCAGCCCGTCGTCAAGGTAAGTACCCGTCAGAGCCGCAAGCATACTGACTGTCATCAAAGTTGAAGAAACCATAGCAATTATGCATTCATTAATCTAAAATGACGGCATAGACTGCAACTGATAGAGGTGAATGCATGGCCATGTTGACTGTACGAAACCTGCCCGACGAGGTGCACCGCGCCTTGCGGGTGCAGGCTGCCCTGCACGGGCACAGCACTGAGGCTGAAGTGCGCGAGATTCTGGCGGCCGCGGTCAAGCCACCCAGCCGCGTACTCTTGGGCGATGCGCTGGCGGCGCTCGGCCGCAAGGTGGGCTTGACCAATGAGGACGTGGCGGTCTTGCAGCAAGGCAAAGACAAAACGCCGGCACAGCCGCTGAGGTTTGAGTGATCGTTCTCGATACCCATGTCGTCTCTGAGGCGATGAAGCCCGACCCGCATCCAGCGGTGCGGGCCTGGCTGAACGATCAGGTCGCCTCAACGCTGTACCTGCCCAGCGTCACCATCGCCGAACTGCTTTTTGGCATTGGCGCATTGCCAGCGGGCCAACGCAAGGACATGTTGGCACAGACCCTGGACGGACTCATGGGCCTGTTCAGAGACCGCATCTTGCCCTTTGACCTGGACGCCGCCCGACACTATGCCGCATTGGCCGTGACAGCCAGACAAACGGGCCAGGGGTTTCCGACACCAGACGGGTACATCGCCGCCATCGCAGTCTCGCG
>RFWA01000519.1 GCA_009922295.1 Betaproteobacteria bacterium | reverse complement strand
GGCATCATCACGTTTTCCAAGGCTGTAAAGCCGGGCAACAGGTGGTGAAACTGAAAAATGAAACCGATGCTTCGGCCACGCAGCGCGGTGATGGCGGCATCGCCAAGCCCCGCCGTGTCCTGGCCACCCACCAGCAGCTGGCCACTGGTCGGCGGTTCCAGCAAGCCGATCAAGTTGAGCAGCGTGCTTTTGCCCGAACCCGAGGGCCCGGTCAACGCCGCAAAATCACCCTCGTGGATGATCAGGTCTATGCCGTGCAGCACCTCTGTGACCACGGGTGTCCCCTCGCCGTAGCTCTTGCGGATCTGGTGCATGGCGATGATGGGCGTCATGGTGGGGGCCTGCCATCAAACCCGGATGGCCTGCACCGGGTCCAGCCGCGCAGCGCGGCGGGCAGGCAGCGCGGCTGCCAGCAAACCCACCACTAGTGCCAACGCGCAGGCTGACAGCACCACCCCGGGGTCAAGCTCTGGGCTGAGCAATGCCGTGCCATCGGCATTGCGCGTGATGCGGGCAAAAAAAGTAAGCAAGCCCAGCGACAGTGCCGACCCCAAGGCCGACCCCACCAGCCCATACAGGCCGCCCTGCAGCAAAAAGACCGACATGATGCGCTGCGGGCTGGCGCCCATGGCCCGCAGAATGCCGATCTCCTTTTGTTTTTGCACCACCGACACCACCAGCACGCTGGCGATGCCCACCGCCACAATGATGGTCACAAAGAAGCGGATCAGGTTGTTGGACATGCTTTGGCTGTTGAGGGCCGACAGCAACTGCGCGTTGGTTTGCATCCAGCTGTCCACAGTCAAACCGGTCTGCGCCTGCAGCAGGCGCGCCGTGGCCTCTGCCGCAAACAGGTTCTCCACCCGCAGGTCCAACTGCGTGATGCCGCCGGGCAGGTCCAGCAGTGTTTGCGCCAGCTTGATGCTGGTGAACACCCAGCGGCGGTTGAGGTCGCGGTTGCCAATGTCAAAAATGCCAGCCACGCTGACCAGGTCATTGCGGCCATCCACGGTAACCAGGCGCAATTTGTCACCCACCGTGATGCCCAGATCTTTGGCCAGTTCGCTGCCAATGACCACATTGGTCCCACTCACGTCAAACAGGCCCTGGCGCAGGTACTTGGCCATGCGCACAATGCGCTGGAAGGCCTGCGGCTCGACGCCCATCAAGGCGATGGACTGGCTGGCATCAGCCCGCACCGCAAAGCCGGCGCCCGACACCATGGGCGACACCGCCAGCACCCCCGGCGTCTGAGCCGCCAACTGCGCGACTGAGGTCCACTGGTCCACACTGCGCAAGCGTTGGGCGCGCGGCTGAATGATGGCGGCCGTGCTGTCGGGCGACAGCGTGGTGTGGTTAGCTGCCTGAGGCGGGCGGATCACGACATGGGCCTGGCTGCCCAGGGTCTTGTCGATGATGGACACCTGCAGCTGGCTGATCAGCGTCGTCAGGAAAATGATCACGGCCACGCCACCCGTGACCCCGGCCAGGATCAGCACTGTTTGCATACGCCCCTCGCGCAGGTAGCGAAGGCAGACCATCCAGGCAAACGGCAAGCGCACAGGCATGGCGGTTAACAGTGGCTGCTTACTGCGTTAGCCCGGGAATCGGCTGCGCGTTGCCTTTTGGAACACGCTCAGCTTGTTCGCGCACGCGGTCGCCGTCTTCGGCAGATGTGGTGAGTGTGATGACCCGGTCCCCGGCGGCCAAGCCCTCCAGCACCTGGGTGGTGCCGATACCCCGCAACCCCAATACCAGCTTGACTTTTTCTGCATGGCCGCCCCGGTTGACCAGCGCATAGGCGCCGCCATTCGCATCGCGCCGCACCGCGTCGGTGGGCAGCTTCAGGGCGCTGGCGGCCTGCGCGGTGATGATTTCGACACTGACCGTCATGTCAGGGCGCAGGTAATCGACGCCAGCGTCCACCCGCAACTTCAAGTCAACCGTGCCGCGCTGGGCGTCAACCGCCGGGGCAATGAAGGTCAGCGTGGCATTGAAAGGCCGCTCCGGGTAAGCATCGGCGGTGGCGCGTGCGGTTTGGCCCAGCTTGAGGTAGTTCAGGTTTTTCTCGTCCACGCTGGCCTGGATGCGTGTCTCATCACCACTGACCAGGGTCAGGAGGGTGCGGCCGGGTTGCGCCGTGTCGCCCGGATCGGC
>RFWA01000518.1 GCA_009922295.1 Betaproteobacteria bacterium | reverse complement strand
GCGCGATGCCGCCTACACCGCCTCCGTCGCACTGGCCCGGGAACGGGGCAGTTTTCCCCGCTTTGATGTTGAGGGGTACCTGGAGGAAGGCACTTTTGCCAGCCGCTTGCCCGTGGCTTTGCAAGAGGCCATTCGTACTTATGGCATTCGCAACAGCCATTTGTTGTCGGTTGCACCCACCGGCACCGTCAGCCTGGCCTTTGCCGACAACGCCTCCAACGGCATCGAGCCCTCGTTTTCCTGGGTGTACCGGCGCAAGAAGCGCGAAGCGGATGGGCATACCACCGAGTACGCGGTGGAGGACCATGCCTGGCGCGTGTACCGGGCGCTTGGCGGCGATGTTGCCAATCTGCCAGAGTACTTTGTCTCGGCGTTACAGATGTCTGCCCAGAGTCATATTGCCATGATGCAGGCAGTGCAGCCGCTGATCGACACGGCGATCTCCAAAACCGTGAATGTGCCGGCGGACTGTCCGTATGAGGTTTTCAGCAGCCTGTACCAGCAGGCCTGGGAAGCCGGCCTCAAAGGCTTGGCGACCTACCGGCCCAATGCGATTCTTGGCTCGGTGCTCGATGCTGGCCCAGCCCCGGTGGCTGCCCATACGCCACCTCCTACGCCAGCTCATACGCCACCTGCGGCGCTGCCAGAGTCAAGCCCCGCCGCAGCAGACCCGATGCGTTCCGTGATCGAGCGGCGTCCGAAAGGGGCCTTGCCTGCTGTGGCGGAAAAAATCGAGTACTGGACGCAGGAGGGGCATAAAACTTTGTATTTGGTGGTGTCTTTTCTGCCCATGCCTAGCGGTGACGAGGGCCATTTTGTGCAACGCGCCATCGAGTTCTTCATGCCGCTGGGTCAGAGCGGCGAGTCGCAACAGTGGATCACCTCCAGCATGCGCATGTTGTCATTGGCGGCGCGCGGCGGTTTTCTGGAGCGAGCGCTGCGTGACATGCGCAAGGTGGCCTGGGATCGTGGGCCGGTGCGCCTGGGCACGCATGAAAAAGCCGATGGGAGCCGTGTCCCGCTGTGGCACGACTCCGAAGTGGCCGCTATTGCTTACGCGCTTCAACAAATCATCGCCCAGCGCAGCCAGGTTGGCGTGCCCCAGCTGCTTGCCGCTGCTGCGAGTGCCGAACACGTCAGCGAGGAATTGGCCAGCCCACCCGCCATGGTGGGGAAAAAATGCGCCGAATGCGGCGCCTATGCGGTCATCCGCAAGGATGGCTGCGACTACTGCACACAGTGCGGCTACATCGGGAGTTGCGGGTGATGCCCCATGCCGGCGTGACAGGCGCGCAGCGTGCAGCTTGGATCGGACACGCATGACCATCGATAACTTCAATGAGCTGTTGCTTGCCGCCCGTGCCCAGGCGCTGCCGCAACGTCTTTTGTTCGTGTTCACGGAGGTGTCCTTGCCGGACGACAGTACTGCGCAGCAACAGGCCAGTTTTGACGCCGGGCAGGGCGGCGCCCTGGAGCCCAAGATGTGCGTTGACAAGCATCCTGATGAACTTGAATCGTTTGGCGATTTGGTCCGGGAGGCGGAGCAATTTGAACAGCCTTGGGGCATGGTCTTTGCCGCCGCGCTGTCTGGCTTGCCCGGGCAAGCGCCCAGCAGTGCCGATGCCGATCAGCCATTGAACGCCATGGTGGAGGCGATCAAGCGTGGCGATATTGGCAACTACCTGGTGTTTGACCGCCAGGGCGTTCCGGTCCAATTGTGGTGAAAGAGGATAGCCACCTGGCCAACAGTCGGGTACTGCCCGGCTTCAGTACGCCGGCAGTGGGCTTCGAGGCGCCGTTTGACATGCTGGAAGCCTGTCACGAGCGTGTGGCCGATGGTCCTGGCGTGTGAGAGCCCGGCTGTCCTCCCCTCAGACGCAGACCATGAGCGCCGACATGATGCTTTGGCGGGGCAGCGCCCCTCAGGCCGTGACCTTGACGCCTTTCCAGAAGGCGACCCGGTTGCGGATCGATTCGGCCTCGGGTTTGGGCTCAGGGTAAAACCAGGCGGCGTCCACATTCATGTCGCCGTTGACCAGCAGCGAGTAGTAATTGGCCTGGCCTTTCCAGGCGCAGCTGGTCTTGTGGTTGCTGAACTGCAGATAGGCCTTGTTCACGGACTGTTCGGGAAAATAGTGGTTGCCTTCCACCATCACGGTG
>RFWA01000517.1 GCA_009922295.1 Betaproteobacteria bacterium | reverse complement strand
AATTTTCCCCACCGGATTGCGCGGCAGCGCGTCAATCTGAAGCACATATTCGGGCAACTTGTAGGCTGCTACGCGCTTTTGGTCGCGCAGGAACTGCACCAGATCACCCAGCGACACAGTCTGCCCTGGTGCGTTGACCACGCAGGCGCACAGCTTCTCGCCCAGTATCCGGTCGGGCACGCCCACCACCGCAACCTCTTGCACGCCGGGGCACGCCGCCAGCAGACCCTCGATCTCCTCACTGGAAATGTTCATGCCGCCACGAATGACCAGGTCCTTCGACCTCCCCACATAGCGGTAGTACTGCAATTGGTCGCCGGCAATCTCGAACAGGTCACCGGTGCGGTAGAAACCCTGTTCGTCGAATGCACGCGCCGTCAGGTCGGGGGCTTTGAAGTAGCCACTGAAGACAGTGGGCCCTTGAAAGCGCAATTCGCCGGGTTGACCGGCTTCAGCGATGTCGGCGCCGCTCGTCAGGTCAACCAGTCTGGTTTTGATTTTTCGGGTGGTAGAGACGCTCCACTCGAGGCCTGGCACACCGACGCGAGGAAAGTACTGCGCGCGCATGGCGGGATCAGGAATGTCAATGTCGCCGCCGGACAGCGCGGCGCCCTCATTGGAGCCGAAGTAGTTGACGATTTGCACACCGTGCCGCTCTGCAAAACCACTAACCATCCACTCTGAGAGTGGTGCTGAGCCTGAACCAATGCGTTTGAGACGCTGAAAATCAATGCCCGCCAGCAGGCGATTGTCTTGCAGCAGCATGTTCAGGATCGCGGGTGCTGCTACCGTGTAGTCGATGCGCTCTTCGCGCAATTGCTGCAGGAAGACGGATAAGCTGAAGGGTTGGTGTTGCACCACCGTGCCGCCTAGAACCAGCCATGTGACCAGAGCGCTCGAGAGGCCAGACATGTTGACCAAGGGAAATGGATTGAGCAGGCGCGCGCCAGGCTCAAGTTGGCCTGCCTCGATGATGCTGGGCGGCACAATCAGCCACTCGTTGTGGCTGCGCGGCACGCCTTTTGGCGCGGCTTCAGTGCCTGATGTCCAGCAAATGCTGAACACATCGTTGGCGGTGACGGCAGCGTCCCGCTCGGCCTGCGCCAGTTGTGCCTGGTGCGCAGGGGTCAGTGCGTCAGGCGAAACGGCTTCGATGCTGACCACGCCAGCCGGCACGTCGGGGCCCCAGGCCAGCACCTTGGTCAGGCTGGCGTGTGCAGCGCCCAGTGCACTGTACATGGCGGCGGCTCGATGGCTATGGTCGACGCGGCCGATGTGCGTGAAAGTGATCGCGGCAGTCGCTGCGGTGATCGTCAGAATGTGCGCCAGCTCATGTTCGCGGTACTGGGCTGGAACTGGTGTCACGACCAAACCCAGCCTGGCGCAGGCCAGGTAGACCACGTACTGCTCAACACAGTTGGGCAGATGAACGACCACGATGTCATCGCGACGCAGGCCCTGTTGTAAAAGCACCAGGCTGAATTTGTCGATGTCCTCAGCCAGTTGGCACCAGCTCAGGCGGCGCTGGGCGCCATGGGCGAAATCACTGCGGTTGCAGGCGTCGACCACGGCTTCCGCGTCGCCGCGCGCGCTGACCTGCTGCACAAACAAATCCCATAGCGTTTGCTGGCCCCACCAGCCCTTTTCGGTGTAAGCGGCGATGGTCTCCGGCTTGACCAGCACCATCTCAGTAGCCGCGCGCCAGGCGTTCGCCGCTGACCCAGGTGGCGTGAAAGCCGTTGGGCACGCGTTGCGGCAGGCGGATACGGCAGACCGGGCCCTGGGCCACGTCGTGCGCGTCAAGGATGGTGACCCAAGAGCTTTTGCTCAGGTCATCCCACATGAAGCCGACCAAGTAACCGTCGTCTTCGGCTTGCCAGTTGTCTTTGGGTGCGAAGGGGGCCTCACTGAACCACTTGTGCACGCCGGCGTGGTAGGTGCTGCAGCTGTCTTTTTCAAGGTCATAGCGGGCGATGCCACAGAAGCGCGGGTCTTCAGCGCGGTTGCTGCGGCCCATCAGCACGTTCCAGGAGTAGCGCGTCTTGTGGCCCTGCATCCAGGAGTTGATTACCGGGAACTCCTGGTTGATGATGTCGTCAATGACCCGCTCCTTCGTCTGCCCGGTGCGCAGGTTGAAGCGCCACTCATAGAACATGAAGT
>RFWA01000516.1 GCA_009922295.1 Betaproteobacteria bacterium | reverse complement strand
ATCGTGACCGTGTTCGGTCTGGAGTTCGGCTCCACACTGGCGTTTGCGGTGGTGACCGAAACCGTTTTCAACTGGCCCGGCATGGGAAAACTGATCATTGACTCCATCACGGTGCTGGACCGGCCAGTGATGGTGGCCTATCTGGTGTTGGTCGTCGTGCTGTTTGTGTTTATCAATTTTGTGGTGGACCTGATCTACGGCCAACTCGACCCCCGTATACGCATCAAGGCCGCTCAATGAGCCTGCTCATTGAAACCCGCTGGAGCCGGCTCGCCAACTTCTGGGCCGACTACCGGCAAAGCCGGGTCGCGGTGGTGGCCTTGGTGGTGATCGCTCTGGTGATCATGGCGGCCGTGCTGGCGCCCCTGATCACACCGCAAGACCCCTACAACCAGGCCACGCTGGACTTGGCCGCCGCACGCCTGATGCCGGGCGAAATCGGCCCTGGCGGCTATGTGCACTGGCTCGGCACCGATGCTGCGGGGCGCGACGTTTTCTCTGCCATTTTGTACGGCCTTCGCACCAGCCTGTTGGTGGGCGTATTGGCCGGCACCTTGGCCCTGATGCTTGGCGGTGTGGTGGGCCTGTTGGCAGCCTACTACGGCGGGCGTCTCGAGGCCGTCATCATGCGCGTGATCGACCTGCAACTTTCCTTGCCAGCCATCCTGCTTGCGTTGGTTCTGGTGGCTTTGCTCGGGCAGGGTTTGCCGCAGCTGGTGGCTGCACTTGCGCTGGCGCAATACGCTTACTTTGCGCGCACCGCCCATGGCGCGGCCAGCGCCGAACGCAACAAGGATTACATTGAAGCAGCACTGTCAACGCCGCTGCCAGCCATGCGGGTGCTGTTTCGCCACCTGCTGCCCAATGCCCTGCCGCCTTTGATCGTGGTCGCCACCGTGCAAGTCGCGAACTCCATCGCGCTGGAGGCCACCCTGTCTTTTCTCGGCCTGGGATTGCCGCTGACACAGCCCTCACTAGGATCGCTTATTTCCAACGGCTTTCAGTTTCTGCTGTCCGGCCGCTACTGGATCTCCATCTACCCGGGCGTTGCCTTGATGGTGACCGTGGTCGCCATCAACCTGGTGGGTGACCAGGTGCGCTACGTGCTCAATCCGAGGCGCAGCCGATGAGCGATGCCGTCCTGCGAGTCCAGAACCTGCGCACGGAATTTGCCGTGCGCGGCGGGGTGGTCAAAGCCGTCGATGGCGTCAGCTTCGAAGTCGGCCGAGGTCGTATCCTGGGTCTGGTGGGCGAATCAGGTTCAGGTAAAAGCGTCACCGCCTACTCCATCCTCGGCCTGATCGAGGCACCGGGACGGATCGCCGGGGGTCAGGTCCTGCTCAACGGCGTTGACCTGACGCAACTACGTGGCGAGGCCTTGCGCCAAATCCGTGGGGCGCAGATCGCCATGGTCTTTCAAGACCCCATGATGACGCTGAACCCGGTGCTCAAGGTCTCCACCCAGATGGTGGCCGCCATCAAGGCGCACGACAAGGTGTCGACCGCCGAGGCGCTGGAACGCGCCAGGCAGGCATTGGTCAAGGTGGGCATCCCCAGCCCACAGGAGCGGCTGGACGCTTACCCGCACCAACTGTCGGGTGGTATGCGCCAACGGGTAGCCATTGCCATTGCCCTGCTTCACCGCCCGGCGGTGATCCTGGCCGATGAGCCAACCACCGCGCTGGATGTGTCGATCCAGGGTCAAATTTTGGCTGAGGTGCGGCGCCTGGCCAGCGAGACCGGCACCGCCTTTGTCTGGGTCACCCACGATCTGGCGGTGGTGTCCAGCCTGGCCGACGATATTTGTGTGATGTACGCCGGCAAGATCGTCGAAGCCGGCTCGGCCGATGAGGTGATGGCACGACCGCATCACCCCTACACCGCCGGCTTATTGGCGTCTGTGCCGGCCGAACATGAGCCCGGCACACGACTGCAACAGGTGCCCGGCCAAGCCCCCTCTTTGGCCGACCTGGGCCAGGGCTGCGCCTTCGCGCCGCGTTGCGCCAAAGCCAGCCCGGTCTGCAACACCCCGCCGCCGCTGCAGCAACTTGCCAATGGCAGAAGCGCGCTGTGCCACCACCCCATCCTGTGGAGCTAGCCATGGCCGACCTGCTCCAAATCCAGGGCGTGTCCAAGCGCTTCGTCAAGCCGGTCTCACTG
>RFWA01000515.1 GCA_009922295.1 Betaproteobacteria bacterium | reverse complement strand
AAATCTGGGAAAGTGCGACTTGGAGTTACCGCCAGGGTGTTTGGTTGGCAGTTAGCGAACGCCGACAGACAGGGGGAAAAACAAAAGGCTAGACATTTACCCGCGAAAAGACTGCCATACGCTGGTGAAAGAACCTGACGAGCCCAACAACCAATCCCCAGCAGAGCGCCCGGGCGCACTGGAAGCAACAGCGGCGCATTCGGCAGCGCAATGGCGGCAGGCCAAGGCGGCGCTGGGCCAGGAACACGGGCTGGGGGCTGGCCGGGAAGCCGGCGATCGGCTCTGTCAGTTGATCAGAGAGGACGGGCAGTTGGTGGCCGTGCTGGTGTGGTGCGCGGCGGCCTGGCATTTGAAGGCGCGGGATGAAACGGTGGGCTGGGATGCGGTGACGCGCTCCCAGCGTTTGAAACTGGTGGTGCAACTGCGGCGCTTTCTGGTCTTGGAAGCGACGCGGCGACCCAACCTGGCCAGCCAATGCCTGGGCGCGGGGCTGCGTGCCTTGGTCGGCCAGTGGGAAAGCCAGCACGGTTATCGCCCGCTGCTGGCCGAGAGCTTCAGCGACCCGGAAAGCCACGCCGGCACCGTCTACAAGGCGACCAACTGGGTGCAGGCCGGGCTGACCAAGGGCTACTCGCAGGACCACACGGACTTTTACGTTCCCAACGGGCGGCCCAAGAAGATCTGGCTCAAAGAACTGGCCCCCAAGGCGTGCGTGCTGATGTGCGCGCGGGAGCTGCCGCAAGCTTGCCAGGCAGCAGAGGGCGAGGGCGGCGGGGCGCGCAGCCCGCTCAAAGTCAGCCAGCTCCAAAGCCTGCGCGATGCCTTTCGGGAAGTGCCCGACCCGCGCAGCGCCACCAGCCGTCGCCACCCGCTGACCGCCATGCTGGGACTGGTCGCCCTGGGCTTGCTCATGGGCGCGCGTGACGTAATGGACATCTGGCGCAAAGTGGCCTGCCTCTCGCAGAGCCAGCGCCAAGCTCTGGGCCTGCACGTGCGGGACAAGCAAAGCGGGCGGCTCACCATGCCCGGCTACGATGCGCTCAACGACCTGCTCGGAGCGATCGATCCCGCCGCCTACGCCCGGGCGCTGACGACCTATCTGCAAGCCCACGCCGGACTGCTCCCCCGCAGCCTCGCCCTGGATGGCAAGAGTGTGGGCAACGGGCGCTGCGGCATGATCGTCACGCTCTGTCGCCACGAGGACGGACGTCCCGTCGCCATGACCGTGGCCCGGGGCAAGAAGGAGGACAGCGAAGTCTCCGAAGGCCGCGCGCTGCTGGCCGACCCGCAAGTCGAACTGGCCAACGCCCTGGTCACCGCCGATCCGCTCCACAACAAGGAAGACACCGTGCGCGTCATCCTGGACAAAGGCGGCGACTACCTCATCGGCACCAAGGAAAACACCAAGAAACGCCTGGCCGCAGCGACGCAGGCCCTCAAAGGCTCCCCCCTTTTGCCCTGAGCCAGGAAGGCGAGCACGGGCGGCTGGACCTGCGTCGCGGAGCCGTGGTCGCCATCACCCCCGTCAACGCCGGGCTGCCTGGCGCCCGCTGTGCCATCACGATCCAGCGCGACTGGTCGGAGAAGAAAGACCCGCTCCAGCCGCAGAAAAGCCACACCCGCTGCTTCCTCTCCAGCCTCAGCGAGAAAGAGAAAACGCGCGCGACCCATGCGGTTCGTCAGCACTGGTCGGTGGAAAACCGCAACCACCACAAACGCGACGCCAGCGCCTGGCAGGAAGACCGCCACCGCCATCGCAAACCCAACGCCGCGCTCAATCTGGCGCTGACCCGTAATGTGCTTCTGGCGCTCATCCCCTTTGAGCAAGGCCAGCCCTTGGGGCACTTTTTTGAAGCTTACCATCACCACCCGCGCCACGCCCTTCGGCTCATCCTCCAGGCCAGTCCCGTGCTATGAGCCTGCCAGCCAAACGCCCTGGCAGGAGGTAGATGAAGGCAAGTATACTTCTCGTGGACAATGAAGGGAGGCGAGGTGTTTGGCACAGACTACGTCTTGCTGCCACAGAGGTTGTGGACACATGTGCGAATCCAAAGCTCGAACCCGATAGTCGTAGGCAACCGGCGAGTGGTGTGGCCTGAAGGCCACTGTATCGTGAGTGTGTCTGTATCCGATCGAGCACCCTTCTGCGCACGTTGCGTT
>RFWA01000514.1 GCA_009922295.1 Betaproteobacteria bacterium | reverse complement strand
CATCCAGGCAATGGCGATGTTGGAATACAGGCCCAGCACGTCCCCTAGCGCCTCAAACACGTTCATTTCCATCAGCATGAAGGCAATCACAGTGTTGAACACCACCCAGACGACCCGGCCCGGGTGGCTGTGCGTCAAGCGCGAGAAAAAATTGCTCCAGGCCAAGGAACCCGCGTAGGCATTGGTGACATTGATTTTGAGCTGTGACACCACCACCAGCAAGGCGGTGGCCGCCACCGCCCAGCCATAGTTGGGAAAGACGTACTCATAAGCCGCCAGGTACATCTGGTTGGGGTCCACCGCACGCTCCACGGGCACCGAATGGCTGATGGCCAGGTAGGCCAGCAGGGCCCCGCCCAACATCTTGACCACGCCCAGCACCACCCAGCCTGGCCCGCCTACCAGCACTGCCGACCACCAGCGCCAACGGTTGGCGGGTGTTTGCGCGGGCATAAAGCGCAGGTAGTCGGCCTGCTCGCCCATCTGGGTGATCAGGGCAATGCCCACCGTCAAGGCCGCCCCAAACAGGTGCAGATTAAATCCGGCCACCGTGGCTTGCTCACCTTTGTAGTGCACCACACCAGCCAACGCACCGGGATCAAGCACCGCCACAAAGCCATAAGGCACCAGCAGCAGCAGCAACCACAGCGGCTGCGTCCAGAGCTGTAAGCGGCTGATGGCGGACACACCATGGGTCACCAGCGGGATGACCACCAAAGCACACACCAAATAACCCCAGCTTGGCGGAATACCCAGTGCCAGCTCTAGCGCATAGGCCATCACCGCCGCCTCCAGCGCAAAGAAAATGAAGGTGAACGTGGCGTAGATCAGCGATGTCAGGGTGGAGCCGATGTAGCCAAAACCGGCCCCTCGGGTCAGTAGATCCATGTCCAGCCCGTAGCGGGCCGCGTAGATACTGATCGGCAGACCCGCCAGGAAAATGATCAGGCCTGTGGCCAGAATAGCCCAGAGTGCGTTGGTGAAGCCGTACTGCACCAGCAGCGTGGCACCGACCGCCTCCAGAATCAAAAAACTGGCGGCGCCAAACGCGGTGTTGGCCACCCGCCAGGGCGACCACTTGCGAAAGCGCTGGGGCGTGAAACGCAGCGCGTAGTCTTCCAGTGTTTCGCTGCCCACCCAGGCGTTGTAATTGCGGCGAACCAGCGTGATCCGCTGGGGCGCCGCAGGCGGGGCAGGGTCAAGGGCGCTGGGGGAGGCTTCAAGGGTCACAGAGTGCTGGTGCAGGTTTCATGCCACGGCACGGCTATTGCATACTCTTGGGCATGGAACTCACACCCCGCGAAAAAGACAAGCTGCTCCTGTTCACCGCCGCCCTGCTCGCCGAGCGGCGCAAGGCCAGGGGCCTCAAGCTCAACTACCCCGAAGCCATGGCCCTGATCAGTGCGGCTGTGATGGAGGGCGCCCGCGACGGCAAGACCGTGGCCCAGCTGATGAGCGAAGGCCGCGCCGTGCTGACGCGTGATGATGTGATGGACGGCATCGCCGAGATGATTCCTGACATTCAGGTCGAAGCGACGTTTCCGGATGGCACCAAGCTTGTCACCGTGCACCAGCCGATTGTTTGACCCCACCCCACGGTAACCGACACCATGAAGCGCTCCACCTCAAATACTATCGTTTTAATAGCTGCAAACGCTCTAGCCACGTGGCCTGGAGCCGTTTTTTCCCATGATGGTCATGGCCTCAGCGGCAGCCATTGGCACGCCTCCGACACCTGGGGTTTCGTGACTGTGGGCGCCCTGCTGGCACTGGCGGTCTGGCTGTCACGCCACGGCAAGTGAGGCGGCCATGACGCCTGGCGAAATCCTCACCGACGGCCCCGAGCACGCTATCAACCCGGGCCGGCACAGCATCACGCTGGTGGTGCGCAACACGGCGGACCGGCCGATCCAGGTCGGCTCGCATTACCACTTTGCCGAGACCAATGGCGCGCTCGGCTTTGACCGTGCTACCGCGCACGGCATGCGGCTGAACATCCCGTCGGGCTCGGCGGTGCGCTTCGAGCCGGGCCAGCAGCGCACGGTGGAACTGGTGGACTATGCCGGGGCCCGACAGGTCTATGGTTTTCGTGGTTTGGTGCAAGGACAGCTTTGATGGCAACAATCGGGCGCCGCGCCTATGCGGAAATTTTTGGCCCCA
>RFWA01000513.1 GCA_009922295.1 Betaproteobacteria bacterium | reverse complement strand
TCTTACGGTCGGCCGGGGGCGCGAATCCGATGCCCTGCACCTGCTCGATCGCTCGCGCTGCGTCCGGTTCCACGCCCGGATGAAGGACGAGTTCGGCAAAGCCCGGGAGCTGCTGTTGCCATGAGTGCCGCGCTCAAACCCGAGGATTTGCTCGAACCGGGAAACTTTCCGGACGATCTGAAATGGGTGCCGGCCCACTACAAACTGCATCCGACGGACCCGGTCTACTTGCTCATCGCGTGGCACTGGCGGCGGGTGCAGTCATGCGCCAATTGTCACAGAGCGAGCTGGCGCACCGCCAACTCCTTCATGACCTCCTCGGAGCCGCCGCCAACAAGGCATTCACACCGCGTGTGCAAGGATTCGATGGGCATCAGCTTGTATGACGACGCTTGCATCAGTACCAATTTGGGACTATGCTTCAGCTATGCATATCGTTGCGCTGCGCAATCTCGAATCCTACTGGCACCGACCCGGCCGCAGTGATGCAGAGGGCGCGCTAAAGGCCTGGTTCGCCGAGGCCAAATTGGCGCAATGGACATGCCCCCAGGATGTGAAGAATCAGTACGCAAACGCCAGCATCATTGCCAATAACCGCGTTGTGTTCAACATCAAGGGCAACGACCACCGATTGATTGTGGCTATTGCTTACAGGATGCAATACGTCTATGTGAAGTTCATCGGCACCCATGCCGAATACGACAGAGTTGACGCCGCTGTCGTTGACCAGTTCAAAGGAGTCTGACCATGGAAATCAAAGCTCTCCGTACCGAAGCCGACTACCTTTTCGCATTGCGCGAGGTGTCTGCCCTGATCGACCTGGACCCTGCGGCCGACTCTGCCGAAGGCGAACGACTTGATGTGCTGGGTACGCTGGTGCAAGCGTACGAAGCCAAACACCATCCGATTGACCCACCGGACCCGATTGAGGCGATCAAGTTCCGCATGGAGCAGGCTGGCATGACGGTGAAAGACCTCGTCCCTTACATTGGCCCACTCAACCGGGTGTATGAAGTTTTATCCTACAAACGATCACTGTCGCTGAGCATGATTCGGCGACTGAGCGAGGGGCTGCATATCCCGGCTGAAGTGCTGATCCGCGAGTCTGTCGCCATCGCGGCCTAAAGTTGGCGCGGCCGGCGCAATTAGCCCCGCGGCGGCCGCTTGGCCACGCCCATGGTCTTGGCGATGATGCCCAGCATCACCTCGTCGGCGCCGCCGCCGATTGAGCCCAAGCGGCCGTCGCGGTACATGCGTGACACCTTGTTTTCCAGGGTGAAGCCCATGCCGCCCCAGAACTGCAGGCAGCCGTCCGGGATCAGCCGGTTGAGACGGCCGGCCTTGAGCTTGGCCATGGAGGCCAACTCCAGCACGTCCTTGCCCTGCACGTACTGGGCGCAGGCCTGGTGCGTGAGGGCACGCAGGCATTCCAGCTCGGTCTTCATCTCGGCCAGTTTGAACTGCACCCATTGCTGGTCGGCCAGCGTGGCGCCAAACAACTGCCGTTCTTGCGCCCAGTCCACCGTCCACTGGATGCAATTGGCCAGGCTTTGCAGGCAGCTGGCGGCAGCCCACAGCCGCTCCTCCTGAAACTGCATCATCTGGTACATGAAGCCGTGGCCTTCCTCACCGATGCGGTAACGCTGCGGCACCCGCACCTCATCAAAATGGATCAGCCCGGTGTCGCTGGCGTGCATACCGATCTTGCGGATTTTTTTGGCTTTCTCGATGCCCGGCAGGTGCATGGGCACCATCACCAGGCTTTTGTTGCGGTGCTGCGGGCCGTCGCCGGTGTTGACCAGCATGCACATCCAGTCAGCCTGCAGGCTGTTGGTGATCCACATCTTCTGGCCGGTGATGACGTAGTCGTCGCCGTCCTTGCGGGCGCGGCTCTTGATGGAGGCCACATCGCTGCCCGCGCCCGGCTCGCTCACGCCGATGCAGCCCACCATGTCGCCGGCTATTGCCGGCGCCAGAAATTCGCGCCGCAGTTCGTCGCTGCCAAAGCGGGCCAGCGCCGGCGAGCACATGTCGGTCTGCACGCCAATCGCCATCGGGATGCCGCCGCAGTCAATATGGCCCAGGGCCTCGGCCATGGCCAGCGCATAAGAGTAATCCAGCCCGGCGCCGCCATAAGCCTCCGGCTTGGTCAGGCCCAGCA
>RFWA01000512.1 GCA_009922295.1 Betaproteobacteria bacterium | reverse complement strand
TGGCCACACCCGGAGGGCCATCAAAGTAGTTCATGTTCGCCACCAAGGTGGTGGTGCCTTGTGCGTCAAACTTCTCGAGCTTGAACGGACCGGTACCAATGCCGGTGGTCTTGATGGTGTCACCCGAACCGTCCGGGATCATCATCAAGCGGTAGTCGGTCAGCACCAAAGGCAGATCGGCATAGGGCGCACCGAGTGTCATCTTGACCGTCTTGGCATCCACGGCCTCGATCTTGTCAACCATCTTGATGGAAGCGCGCGCCGGCGAGTCCAGCTTGGGGTCCTGTACCCGCTTGAGGGAGTACACCACGTCCGCCGCCGTGAATGGCTTGCCATTGTGAAAGGTCACCCCCTCACGCAGTTTGAAAGTCCACTCGGTGGCGGTGGCATTGGCCGACCAGCTCAAAGCCAAGTCAGGCGCGGGCTTGCCATCGAGGCCGGGCCGCACAAGCCTGTTCATGATCTTTTCGGTCACCACAAAGACACGGCTCTTTGAGATGGGGTCCACGTCAGAGGCGTTACCAAACCCCACTTCATGCGCCTGCCGCAGGGTGCCCGAAGGCGCTGCCCAGGCCAGCGTGGCGCCAGTGAGCGCCGCCATGGCCATCACTAAAGTAAATTTTTTCATTTCAAGTCTCCTGAAGAAATCATTGAGGACGCAGGTCCTGGTTCACACCACGGGCCACCCCGGTCAAGGGCCAATCTAAGTCAGCTTTGTGAGTATGCCTTTGTGAATAGACCATTACAAATGACTTTTAAAGCGGCTGTAGATAAAACTTATTACATCTATAACTGAGCCTACCGCAACAAATACTGGTCCAGCCAAGCCACCATCGTGCCCAGGTAATCCGGTGGATGGGTGGCACCAGGAAAATCCGGGCCGTGGCCGGCGCCCGGAATGCAAAGCAACTCGACCGGCACGCCCACGCCCCGGAGTGCAGCCTGCATCAGCACAGATTGTTCGTAGGGCACCAGCACATCGGCGTCACCATGCATCAGCAAAAAGGGTGGTGACGACGGCGAGACGTGGCTGAGCGGCGAGGCTTCGTGGTAGGTGCGCTGCTCCGTCGCGTAGCCACCGCCCGCCTCGCCGCGGTAGGGCATGCCGATGAAGCTGGCGACAATCCCGCTGCCGTTACCGCTGACGAACCGCGTCAGGTCCACCAGTGGGGCACGCGCCACCACGCACTGCACACTGGCGTCTTGTCGGTTAACGAGGTCAGCATCGTCCGCATCGCCAACGCTAGCCTGAGTGCCCAAGAGGCTCACCAAATGCCCACCCGACGAACCGCCACAGGCGCCAATGCGATCTGCACGGATGCCATAGCGCTCAGCGTGTTGGCGCATGAAACGCACGGCGCGCCGGGCATCTTCAATGGCGGCTGGGTACCGGTGACGGGGCGCTGCACGGTGGTTGATGGCGAATACGGTGTAGCCCGCGGCACACATGGCCTCGATGTAGGGCAGCCCGAGCGGGGTCTCCTTGAGCGGGGTGGCGTCATGGCCCAAAGGCGCGTGCCAGCCGCTGCCGTTGATATAAATCACGCCGTGACCATTGCTGTGATCAGGCTGATGAACATCGAGCAACAGCGCCAGGCCTGAATGCATGCCGTAAACGATGTTGGACTGGGTGTGACGCATGGTTGGGCCTTCAGATTTTGAAAACCTGCCATTCTTGCATGCCCAGTTGCATGCACAGCCGACGCTGTTTCGCCGACGCCAAGGCTGCGTTTACGATAAGCCCCATGCACCGACACCCCAGACTGATCGCCATCGGCGGTGGTGGTTTTACCCACCAGGCCGACCCCGCGATGGAAGACTTCATCATCGCCGCATCGGGCTGCCCGCGCCCTCGCATCGGCTTTATCGGCACCGCGAGTGGCGACGACCCGGTCAAGATTGCCCGTTTCTACGAAAGATTTACCCCCTTGGCCGATCGCCTCACCCACCTGTCGGCAGAGAGCACAGCGGCCGCCACTGCACAGTGGGTCGAGGGGCTGGACATCGTCTACGTCGGGGGAGGCCACACGCTGCGGCTGATCAAGCATTGGCGCGACACCGGTATCGCTCAGGTGCTCATCGCCGCAGCGCAGCGTGGCGTGCTGATGGCCGGGGTCAGCGCCGGCGCCAACGTCTGGTTCGAAAAGGCTTTGTCGGACTC
>RFWA01000511.1 GCA_009922295.1 Betaproteobacteria bacterium | reverse complement strand
TTGAGCATCTCATACGTCATGGATTCGTCTTGAATCTTGCCGCGCTGGTAGCCGGTTTCCATAGCGCCGAGCACGCCGCCGCGCTCGGCAATTTTCTCGAATTCGGCCAGCACGGCTTCTTCCAGCAGTTCGGTGAGTTCTTCGATGATGAAGGCACCCTGGCCGGGGTTTTCGTTCTTGGCCAGGCCCCATTCGCGGTTGATGATGAGCTGGATGGCCATGGCGCGGCGCACCGAGTCTTCGGTGGGCGTGGTGATGGCTTCGTCAAACGCATTGGTGTGCAGGCTGTTGCAGTTGTCGTAAATCGCAATCAGCGCTTGCAGCGTGGTGCGGATGTCGTTGAACTGGATCTCTTGCGCGTGCAGGCTGCGCCCGCTGGTTTGGATGTGGTATTTGAGTTTTTGGCTGCGCTCGTTGGCGCCGTATTTGTCACGCATGGCCACGGCCCAGATGCGCCGGGCCACGCGGCCCATGACGGTGTATTCCGGGTCCATGCCGTTGCTGAAGAAGAAGCTCAAATTCGGCGCAAAGTCGTCAATGTGCATGCCGCGCGCAAGATACGCCTCCACAAACGTGAAACCGTTGGACAGTGTGAAGGCCAGCTGGCTGATCGGGTTGGCACCGGCTTCGGCAATGTGGTAACCGCTGATGGACACGCTGTAGAAGTTGCGTACGTCGTGGTCTACAAAATACTGGGCCACATCGCCCATCACCTTGAGGCTGAACTCGGTGCTAAAAATGCAGGTGTTCTGGCCCTGGTCTTCTTTAAGGATGTCCGCCTGCACCGTGCCACGCACATTGGCCAACACCCATTCCTTGATCTTGGCTGTCTCGGTGTCGGTGGGTTCGCGGCCGTTGTCATTTTTGAACTTGTCGATGTTCTGGTCGATGGCGGTGTTCATGAACATGGCCAAGATGCTGGGCGCCGGGCCGTTGATGGTCATGGACACGCTAGTGCTTGGCGAGCACAAATCGAACCCGCCGTACAGCACCTTCATGTCGTCCAGCGTGGCAATACTCACGCCGCTGTTGCCCACTTTGCCGTAGATATCCGGGCGCAGGTCGGGGTCGTTGCCGTAAAGAGTGACCGAGTCAAACGCGGTGGACAGGCGCTTGGCGGCCATGCCGGAACTCAGCAGCTTGAAGCGGGTGTTGGTGCGAAAAGCGTCTCCCTCGCCAGCAAACATGCGGGTAGGGTCCTCGCCCTCCCGCTTGAAGGCAAAAGTGCCTGCGGTGTACGGAAAGCTGCCGGGCACGTTGTCGAGCATCAGCCACTTCAAGACCTCACCATGGTCTTCATAGGTGGGCAGCGCCACCTTGCGGATGGTGGTGCCGGAGAGCGACTTGCTGGTGAGCGCGGTGCGAATTTCCTTGTCGCGGATTTTGACCACGTATTCGTACCCGGCGTAGGCCTTTTGCATATCGGGCCACTGGGCCAGCAGCTTTTTGGCGGCGGCGTCTTGCACTTGCTGGCGCTCTTGTGCAAGGGCCAGAGCGGCCTCGGAAGCGCGGGCTTTGACCGGACGGTCCACTTGCAGCATGGCGGCGGCGGCTTGGAGTTGCTGAATCTCGCGGGCCAGCCGCGCCTGGGTGCGGGCGCGCTTTTTGTAGCCGCGCACGGTGTCGCTGATCTCGGCCAGATAGCGGGTGCGTGCGGCAGGCAACACCGGAGTTTGATTGCTGCTGTGGCGTACACCGGCTGCGGGCAGCAGGCGATGCGCAGGCACCGCCAAGCCAAGACCCTGCAGTCGGGGCAGCATGGCTTGATAGAGAGCGGTTACGCCGTCGTCGTTAAATCGCGCAGCCATGGTGCCAAACACCGGCATGCTCTCCATGGGCGTGGTCCAAGCCTCGCGGTTGCGCTGCACTTGCTTGGCCACATCGCGCAGCGCGTCACTGGCGCCCTTGCGGTCAAACTTGTTGATCGCCACAAACTCGGCAAAGTCGAGCATGTCAATTTTTTCCAGCTGGCTGGCCGCACCAAACTCTGGCGTCATCACATACAGCGGCACATCCACCAGCGGCACGATGGCCGCGTCACCCTGGCCAATGCCAGAGGTTTCGACCACGATCAAGTCAAACCCGGCCACCTTGCAGGCGGCAATCACGTCCGGCAGCGCCTGGCTGATCTCGGAGCCAAAGTCGCGCGTGGCGAGCGAGCGCATAAAGACCCGGGCGCCCGGGTC
>RFWA01000052.1 GCA_009922295.1 Betaproteobacteria bacterium | reverse complement strand
CACGCCCACGTCTTTCCAGTTCTTGGCGCCACTGCGCACCATGGCGGGGCCGCCAATGTCAATGTTCTCGATAGCATCGTCCAGGCTGCACCCGGGCCGGGCTACAGTGGCCTCAAAGGGGTAGAGGTTGACCACCAGCAGATCAATGGTGTCAATGCCGTGCGCGGCCAGTGCCGCCATATGCTCGGGCAGGTCACGGCGCGCCAGCAGACCGCCGTGTACTGTGGGATGCAAGGTTTTAACGCGGCCATCCAGCATCTCCGGGAAACCCGTGAGTTCGGCCACTTCGGTCACTGGTAGTCCCTGCGAAGCCAATAGCTTTGCAGTGCCACCCGTGGAAATAAGCTTGATGCCCAAGGCGTGCAAGCCCTGCGCGAAGGCCAGCAGGCCAGTTTTGTCGGAGACCGAGAGTAGAGCGTTCATTTATTGGACCAACTTGTGCTCAAGCAGCTTCTTGCGCAGCGTGTTGCGGTTGAGCCCCAACCACTGGGCGGCACGGGATTGGTTGTGGTCGGCGTGCTGCATGACAATTTCCAGCAGTGGCCGCTCCACCACGGACACCAGCATGTCGTACATGCGGTCCGGCTCGGTGCCCTGCAGGTCCCGGAGGTACCCCTCCAGGCTGCTGCGCACACAGTCTTGAATCGATTGCTTGCTCATGCCGTTGTCTCCAGATGCGGCTCTAGGTTGGGCCGGTGCACCGCGCGCGCCGCGGGCAGTCGGTCCATCTGCTGGTTCAGGCGCTCAAAATAACCGGCCACAGCCAGCAGTTGCTGACCACAGTCATCCATCAGGTTCATCCGATCGCGAAAATCGTCACTGCCCGGCAAGTCTTGCAGGTACCAGGCAATGTGCTTACGGGCAGTTCTAACGCCCAGGTAATCGCCATAGAGGCTGTAATGGTCGTGCAGGTGTTCCAACAACAACTGCCTCACTTCAGCCACCAGGGGAGGCGCCAGGTGCTTGCCCGTCGCCAAAAAATGGGTGATTTCACGAAAAATCCAGGGCCGGCCTTGTGCGGCCCGCCCGATCATGACCGCGTCGGCTCCGGTGGCTGCCAACACCGCCTGCGCCCGCTCGGGGCTGTCAATGTCGCCATTGGCCACCACCGGCACCTTGACGGCCGCCTTGACCGCCGCCACTGTGTCATATTCGGCCAGGCCACGGTAGCCCTGCTCCCGGGTGCGGCCATGGACAGCAATCATCTGGACGCCGGCTTGTTCAGCCGCCATAGCCAAGGCCACCGCATTTTTGTGCGCCTGGCACCAGCCGGTGCGCATCTTCAAAGTGACCGGTACGCCATGGGGGGCGCAGGCCGCCACCACAGCCGCCACAATCGTCATCGCCAACGTCTCGTCCTGCATCAGGGCTGATCCAGCCCATTTATTACAGACCTTCTTGGCCGGGCAACCCATGTTGATGTCAATGATCTGAGCGCCACGGTCGATGTTGTAGCGCGCCGCATCGGCCATCATGCCCGGCTCGGTGCCGGCGATTTGCACCGCGATCGGACCGGGCTCTCCGTCGTGGTTGGCCCGGCGCGCAGTTTTGGGCGTATTCCATAAGTCTGGGCGCGATGTCACCATCTCGCTCACCGCATAGCCAGCCCCCAAGCGTCTGCAAAGCTGCCGGAACGGCCTGTCGGTTACCCCAGCCATCGGGGCCACAAACAAGTGGTTGGGCAACTGAAAAGGACCAAGTTTCATTCAGGCGAAGCGTAGTGGGCGGCGGGCAGAATCAAAGCGCTATAGACCTTGAAAGCCAAGCGTGAATTGCATTCTAACTGCCTAAAATTTCAGCAAACGAAACGTTCGGGCTGACAGGCCAGCAAGCTTCCTCAACCCAAGCCCTGCTTATACTCGCGCCCACATGGACGCCTGGATCACCCCCCTGCTGGCCTGGCTGGCGCTGCCAGAATTTGGTCTGAGCACGGTATTTGTGGTGTCGTTCATCTCGGCGACATTGCTGCCGCTGGGCTCAGAGCCAGTGGTGTTCGGCTTGATCAAGCTCAACCCAGCGATGTTTTGGCCTGTGATCCTGGTGGCCACGGCAGGCAATACGCTGGGCGGCGCCGTGACCTGGGGCATGGGCTGGGCGTCTTACCGGGTCATGGACAAGTACCGCCAATCCGCCAACCACGTGCGCGCCCTGAACTGGCTTAAACGCATCGGCCCCAAAGCCTGCCTGCTGGCCTGGCTGCCCGGCGTAGGCGACCCACTGTGCGCCGTGGCGGGCTGGCTTCGTATGCCATTCTGGCCTTGCCTGTTTTATATTGCGATCGGCAAATTTCTACGCTATGTGATCATGACTGCCGCGCTGCTGTGGGTGTTTCCGTCAGCGGCGCTCAGCTAAACCTCAAGCGCTGGCCGATACCAAGCCCCTGCGCCTTCTGCAGCAGGGCATAACCCAGCGCAATATCGCTCAAAGACAAACCGCGGTGCCAGAACAGAATGGTTTCAGCCTCGTTTTCGCGCCCTGCCTTGAGCCCCGCCACCACCTGGCCCATTTCAGCGTGCAAAGTCTGTGCCGACAACTTGCCCGCCTCCACATGGGCCCGCAAAGAACCAAATTGTCCGCCCTTGCACTGCCCCCAGTCGTCCACCACGAGTTTAGACATGATGTCGGTCAGGCTTAGTTCCACCGCGCTCATCGTCCCGTAAGGCACCACCAAAGCGCCGGGCTTGATCCATTCGGTTTTCAGCAGGGGTGTGGGCTCACGCAGCCGAGAGGCCTCCACCACAATGTCGGCGCCCGCCACGGTGTCTTGCCAGTTGTCGCACACCCGCACCGGTTTACCCAGATCCTGGGAGAGTCGCTCGCCGAATGCGTTGCGGCTCTCGGGCCGCGCTGAATGCACGCGGATCTCGTCGAAGTCGAACAACTTGTCGAGCAGTCGCACGTTCCAGTAAGCGGTGCCACGGGCACCGATGTGACCCAGAACCTTGCTGTTCTTGCGGGCGAGGTACTTGGCGCCAATGGCCGTCACCGCGCCGGTACGCATATCTGTGATGGCGGAGGCATCGATGATGGCGACCGGGATGCCGGTGCGTGGGTCGAACAAGTTGAGCACCCCGAGTTCAGAGGGCAAGTCCTGCTTGTAATTGTCGACAAAGTCACCCACCACTTTCACACCGGCCAGGTTGATCGGCGCCCCGATGGCGCCGCGCAACACATTGAAGTGGCCGTCCACGCCAGCCTTAGGCGCCAGGTGCATGCGTGGCTCGATGACACATTCGCCTCGGCCCTGCGACGCCAGGCTGGATTCGATGGCCTGCAGTATCGAGGTAGGTGATGTGGATGGGGTTCATAGTTGTCAAGGTTCAAGTTCGGTCAAGTGGGCCCAGGTTATCGGTGCAGATCAGGCCCCGCGCAGTTTGTGGCCGGCCATGGCAACCCGCACCGCAGCGCGCAGTTCCAGGACTACGCTGTCTGCAAACAAGGCGTCCTGCACGGCCATCGCATCCGGGCCGCAGGGGCGGTCTGCCTGCAGGGGTGCAACGGCGGATCGCACGGCATCAAACACCACTTGCGTGCCCACGCCCAGCGTGAGCGGGCCCCGCAACCCAATCGCTTGGGCCGCCACCAGCGCCTCAACAGCCACCAGATGGCGCAGCAAACGCATCTGCTCGTCGAGTTTACGCACACACAACAGGGCGTGGGTGGCATGGTCCTCCACCGTGTCAGACACCACCACGGCGTCCAGGCTGGCCGGCGTGGCCTTGAGGCGTATCTCGGCGTGCAGGGCGGCAGCGGTCTTTTGCAGGGCATTGAAACCCACACTGGCGCCACCCACTGGCGACAGGTACTTCGGCAAGCCACTCAAGGTCGGATTCTGCAGCTTGATCACACGCTGCACCGATGCGCTTGCCAGGTGGGTGAGCGCAATCGCCATGCTGTCAAAAGCCAAGGCGATCATCGGCGGATGAAAGTTAGGCGACGACAGCATCTCACCCTCGGCCGTAAGAACCAGCGGGCTGTCTGAGATGCCGTTGATCTCGGACTCCACCGCGTCGCTGAGCATGGCCAGTGCGGCATGGGTGGAGCCAAACAACTGCGCCATGGTCCGAAAAGACAAGGCGTCCTGGATCGAGCGCGGTGGTGCCGCGTAAAGGCTGCTACCAGCCAGCAGCGCCCGAAACAGGGCAGCTGCCGCCACCTGCGCGCCAGCCGGCCGAGCCGCCGCAATGCGTGGGTCGAACACACTCAGGTTGGCCGCATAACCCTCGTCAGCCAGGGCGGCGACTGCAGCGGCCACCAAAAGCAATTCAGCAAGATCCGACGCCACCAGGGCCGCATAACCTGCTGTGACCGGGCTGGCATTGATCAAGCCCAGGCCGTCCTTGGCCTGCAGACGCACCGGCTGAAGACCGGCCGCCTGCAGGGCAGCAGCGCCGGGGTACCGCTGCCCCTGAAAAAATGCCTCGCCCTGCCCGATCACTGGCGCGGCCAGATGCGCTGACAAGCCCAGGTCACCCGCACCGATCGAGCCAAACATGGGCACCACCGGCGTCACGCCCCGGTCCAGCAATTGCATCACCGCCTGTGCCGCTTCAAGACTAACCCCCGTGCCCCCACGCGCGATGCCGATCACGCGCGCGAGTTGCGCTGCGCGGACCACATTCAGGGGCAAGGGTTCCCCCATGCCGATCATGCGGCCCAGGATCACTTGCGCCTGAAAAGCATCCACCTCGCTGGCATCGAGGCGGTACCCCAGATTGCCACCCAGGCCCGTGTTCAGGCCGTAGACCGGCTCGCCGTTGTCAATATGCCGCCGGACCACCTCGCGGTCGGCCTGCAAGCGCTGCAGCGCGGCCGTAGAAAACGCAAACCGCCCCGCGCTGCGCGCCAACGCAGCCAGTTCATCACAGGTGATGGTCGCGGCATCGATCAGGTAACGGGGCGTAACAGCAACATGGCGCATATGCCAAGCTTAACGACAAAGTCATGGCAAATCTCGCGATGGGTTCGCAGGCAATCGCGTCACCCATGAGCTCGGTCGACTTCCGCACGATGGATAACGTCAGGCCGCTGCCACCATGTTTCCCGCTCATTACGGGCCAAGCCATGTCAATTTGCAAGCCGGACGCCGGCTACGAACTAGAGCACGGCAACAAGGCCTTGGCCGCCTCAATGCGCAGGGCCAGTTCGACCGCTGGGTCATGCATCACCGCCAGCAAAAAAGCCTTGGGCGTCAGAGCTTCGCCGTTGGCATCGGGCGCGTAAGCAGGTGAGTAGGTCTGCAAAGGGCTTGGCAACTCGGCTGGCGGCACGGGCATGGCTGCCGGCTGCAGGCGGGCCAGGGCGGCCGCCAATGCGTTGGGTTTGATGGACTGCAGCCGCGCCAGCACATGGGCCTGGGCGTCAGGGCTGGGGGCCTGGTCCAGCCAGGGCTCATCGGCAAAAATGGGGGCCAGATCTGGCGCCACAAAAGCGGACCAGTAGCCTGTTGCCGGCTGCTGACTGGGTACCGGCTGCGGCTGCGTCGCAGGGCTGGCCAGCGAGGGCATGAGGCTGATCCGCTTTGGCGCCACTGCACCCAGGTAATGCTGCCGCAGCGCCACTAAAAACGCGCCAGCCTCAGCCAAGGTCACCGGCTCTGCCAGGGACAGCCACAGTTGGTAGCCGTCCACGCCAGAGACCGCGATGGCGGGTGCCGGCAAGGCCAAGTCGGCCTGTAGCCCGCGCCACAGCGGGCCAAGTAAGCCCCAGTCGGCCGGTCGGGCCAATTCCACCACCAGGGCGCGCACCTGGCCTTCAGGTGCCGCATACAGGCGCTGGATCTCAATTTGCAGCGGGTTCATGCCATGGGCCACTTCAGACTCTGGCAACGGCCGGTGGGTTCAGGAGCTGAACAGGAAGTTCATCACATCACCGTCTTTGACGACGTAGTCCTTGCCCTCGGCGCGCATCTTGCCGGCGTCTTTGGCGCCCTGCTCGCCCTTGAAGCTGATGAAGTCATCAAAGGCGATGGTCTGGGCCCGGATGTAGCCCTTCTCAAAATCGGTGTGGATGACGCCGGCCGCCTGTGGCCCGGTGTCACCAACGTGGATGGTCCAGGCGCGCACTTCTTTCACGCCGGCGGTGAAGTAAGTTTGCAGGCCCAGCAGGCCAAAAGCGGCGCGGATCAGGCGGTTCAGTCCGGGCTCACTCTGGCCCAGCTCTTCCAGGAACATTTGGCGGTCTTCGTCGCTCATCTCGCTCATTTCAGCCTCCAGCTTGGCGCAAATCGCCACTACTGGCGCATTCTGGGCGGCGGCAAAGGCCTGGAGACGGTCCAACAGCGGGTTGTTGACAAAGCCGTCTTCGGCCACGTTGGCCACAAACATGGCTGGCTTGGCGGTGATCAAAAAGAACTGCTTGAGCAGGGGCAACTCTTCTTTGCTGAAGTCCAGCGTACGAACCGGCTTGGCCTCGTTCAGGGCGGCCTGGCATTTCTCCAGGATAGCCACCAGCTTGATCGACTCCTTGTCGCCCGAGCGTGCGGTCTTGGTGACGCGGTGCAGCGCCTTCTCCACCGCCGACAGGTCAGCCAGGCAGAGCTCAGTCTGGATGACCTCGATGTCAGAAATCGGGTCCACCTTGCCAGCCACGTGGATCACGTTGTCGTCTTCAAAACAGCGCACCACATTGATGATGGCGTCGGTCTCGCGGATGTGCGCCAAAAACTTGTTGCCCAGGCCCTCACCGGTGCTGGCGCCGGCTACCAGGCCTGCGATATCCACAAATTCCACAATGGCCGGCACGATACGTTCGGGGGTGATGATGGCGGCAAGCTGTTGCAAGCGCGGGTCGGGCACCTCAACAATGCCGACATTGGGCTCAATAGTGCAAAAAGGGTAATTCTCCGCCGCAATACCGGCCTTGGTCAGCGCATTGAACAGGGTCGATTTACCGACGTTGGGCAGGCCCACGATGCCACACTTCAAACTCATGAAAATTGTCCTTTTGAATCAAGATCCCGCCTGCACCCAAGAACCCACGGCGGGGTGTCTAAGCGCCTGATCCGCACCATGCAAGACCGGACAGCAAAATACAAAACCGTGCATCAGCGCACGGGTTTCAGAGGAATGTGTCCTCTTTTTGCTTAAGGGAATCTGCCAGCGATTGTACTGACCAGCGTACCCGGTGCCGGGCGGGGCTGCAGGGTTTTCACTTCGCCAGAATAGCCTTGAAGTCAAGCTCAAAGAAATTGAGGACGCCCACGCGATTCAAGTGGTCCGTGTTGAAGAAGAATTTTTCGTCATTGCTGGTCAGCGAGAAATCATGGAACTCAATGTGATGCTTGTCCAGCAGCAGTTTCAAAGCAGTGTCAAATTGACTCTCGTTGGGAAGCATCTGGTAGACCCGCGCTGGAATCGGCGGCTTCACCACAATCAGATTGATTTTTTCTTGCCGCAAGGTCTCTACCATGGCCTCCAACTTCTCCAGGTAATGGGCCAGGGCTTGAGGGTCAGTTTTCTTGGGGTACAAAAAGCCGATACGCTGGGTGTCGATCTGCTTGACCGGTCGGTAGGTCTTTTTAAACTTGACCGACTCATCCTCGCTGATGTCCGGCTTGAACCGGTCGGAGTTGTTGATCTTTGAGAAGCCCGTCAAATAATCCAGCGCGACGCGCTCGAGAGAAGAGCCGGACATCCTGAAGCCTGGCCTCATTCCAGTCATTGGCATAAAAACCAAAGGAATCAATGACATAGACCACGTTCGTGGTCCGATGATTCACAAGAAAATAGTCCAGCATCACCTGATTCACGGTAATACCAGCGCCCACGTTGGACAAGTTGATTATTTTTTTATGGGTCATGCCCTCCAATTGAGCGTTCATGTCTTCATAGTCAAAGGCCGCAGCGTGCGATGCGCCCAGAATGGCGTAGTCGTACTGCACTTGGGGCGCGGTCTTGACCACGTGAAAACGGTTACGCACGGCGTAATGCGCAGACAGCAGTTCTGCCGCCCAGTAGACGAGACCATACAAGACCAAGCCAATCAGCAAAAACCATGCTGCCTGCATGAGGAACGGTCTGGCGCCACCATTTGGGGGGGGCGTGCTGTCAGGACTTGTAGACATCAAGTGGGCGCTCTCGGTCGCATCAAAACTGCATGTAGATAAATTGCTTGAGGTTCCATTTGCCCATCACAAGCAACGCCATGAGCAAGGCGTAATAGACACCCCAACGTACGTAGACCGGCGCGACGGCGAGCCTGCCCCACACGCCTCTTTTTTCGTCAACGATTTCGACACCCAGCAGAAAAAGAATCAACACGGCACAAAGCAGGAGCTCCCCGGTGTAGGCGTAGCTGCCCAGCAAGCTCGGCAGCTGAGGCAGGGTCTGCCCAAGCCTGGTCAGCACCGTGACCGCATCAGCGACCGATGAGGCCCGGAAAAAGACCCATGAAATCAGCACCAGGTGGAATGTCAACAAACAAGCCAACACCGCGCCAAGTGCGGGTGGCAGCGGAACTAGTTTGTGAAGTCTGGTTCGTAATCCAGTGCTCAGCAGCGTCAAGATTTGATAAAGACCGTTGAGCGCACCCCAAATAACAAAGGTCCAGTTGGCGCCATGCCACAGTCCACTGACCAGAAATACAGCCATCTGGTTGGCATAGACCCTGGCTTTGCTCCCCTGGCCCCCCCCCATTGGGATGTAGAGGTAATCACGAAACCATCGGCTCAGGGAGATGTGCCACCTGTCTTTTCCCCAAAATTCAGTCACGGAGGTCGACAGATAGGGTCGGCGAAAATTTGCCATCAGGTCGATGCCCAGCACCCGTGACGTGCCAATGGCGATGTCCGCATAGCCCGAGAAGTCGCAATAAATTTGGAAGGCAAAGAAATAAGTGGCAATCAGCAAGGCCACCGGTGATGCGAATTCGGGGTTCTTGTAAGCTGCGTCTACGTAAATCCCCAGCCGATCGGCGATGACGACCTTCTTGAACAGCCCCCAAAGAATAAGTTGCAGGCCTTGTTGGACGGCGTCCGGGTTAAAGCCAACCGGGCGGCTCAGTTGTGGCAAAAAAGTGGTGGCCCGGTTGATCGGGCCAGCCAACAATTTAGGGAAAAACGACACGTACAAGGCCAATCGGCCAAAATGCCGCTCCGGCGCCAGCTGTCCACGGTAAACGTCCACCACATAGCTCACGCAAGAAAACGTGTAGAAAGACAATCCGGCCGGCAGCGCCCAGTTGAGTTGGGAAAACATCGGGTCATCACGCCCCATCGCCAAACTCAGTGATTCACCGAAGAAGTCCAGGTACTTGAAGACGATCAATGGCAGGAAAGAAAGCACCACCCCGCCGACCAAGAGCGCCTTCTTTTTGGCCGGCGTCAGCGCCGCAGCCATCAAGACGCCTGCAAAGTAAATAACGATGGTGGACACCATCAGTAAAGCGACGTACTCCAGATTGAACGTCGCGTAGAAATACAGGCTGGACGCCAGCAGCAAGACCCACCGATACCGGTGGTCTATCAAATAGTAGACAAGGACTACCGCGGCGAAGAACAGCAAAAACGAAAAAGAATTGAAGAGCATCATCGTTCTGCCTGGGTCACGACATCGCTGCGATGTCTATCCATGCCGGCGATATGGACGCCAAGACTTCAATAGTTTGTCCACGTGTCCAAGAGCTCTTGGGGCAGTTGCGGGATGGGCTGCCCCGGACTGAAGTGCTTGATAAGGTACTCCGTGATCACTTTGAATTCTTGATCAGTCAGCGCCCCTACCCGGTCCCGGTGGTCTCTGGCCCAGCGCTCCCGCGCGGGTCTCGTCATCTGAATCACCACAATGGGGGTGATGGTGTGGCAATTGGCACAGTTGTTCAGTACCAGGTTTCTACCCGGCCCTGTCGGCGGGAAAATCTTGTCCATGTCGAGTCTTGGCGACCGCCCCGCAGGCGCTTGGGCCATAACCGCCCCCATGGCCAAGCCCATCATGGCCGCCGCGACCAGCCGGGTGAGTCTGCCACCCCATATGCGCCGAGTTGTTTTCATTGGAACCCCAGTGAGCTGTCGGTCACACTGTCGAATGGCATGAGCCACAGTTTTCAAGCAGTAAAGGCAGCCCTTTACCAGCAGGAAGAATGTCCATTAAGGTTGGGCTTTTTGCCTGCGCCAGCAGAATTGGCCCTGCTGCTACCCCAGCTGCGGACGCTTGCGACGCTATGAGCAGCGAATCACCAGCGACCAAGGCGGAAAATACAAGAATAAATCTGAAAAATCGTTGGATCATTTTGGAATTCTGGAAAAAATGAAATGCCTGAGCATCTTAATAATCGGCCAATAACTCTTCTTCGGTCGCCGGTCTGCGCCTCATAATTCGTCCAGTGATGGAAAAAACAGGCACGGTCATCTGGCTTTTTGCTTCTTCGGCAGGAAATCCCAGCTCTGTCAGACGTCTCACGGCATCGGTGACGTCTTCGTCGTAAAACTGTTCCATGCACTCATCACAAAACTGTGCCGGAATATCCTCAACAATATGCAGGTGTTCGCCGATCCAAATGGTGCTTTTAACCAATGCTTCACGCATAGGGGTCGAGCATTTGGGGCATTCAATAGGCGCTGATGTAGTTTGGTCCGTCATTTTTTCAAACTTAATGAATTGAGAGACTGGGAGAGTTGTCTGCCCAGCAAATACGTGCGCACCCAAAGGTGCGCACGTGTCTGGCCTTAAACGAGCATCAAGCCCTTAGCAGCGTCAATGATCTTGGGGGCGTCTGGACGCGCCCAAGCCATCATGTTGCCAGCACCTGGGCCAGGTGAATCAGGGAAACTGATTCTTCGGGCCTTAATGCCAGGCAGCGCCTGGACCACTTCGGCAATGATGTGAGACCCAAAGCCATTTGTCCAGTTGGCGTGGTCAACCACCAGCAACTTGCCGGTTTTCTTGACCGATTTCAGTATCATGTCCAGATCCAAGGGCTTCAACGTCCTGGGATCGATGACTTCAACACTGATCCCTGCCGCCTTGAGGCCTGGCAGAGCCTTGGTGACATCAACAGTGGCAGGCGCCCAGGACACCAAAGTGATGTCCGTTCCTTCTTGGCGAATGATGCCCTTGCCGATTTCTACCTGATACG
>RFWA01000510.1 GCA_009922295.1 Betaproteobacteria bacterium | reverse complement strand
TGACACCATTGCTAACTTGAGTGCCATGGCCGCCGACCTGTTTGTGGTGCGGCACAGCGAGTCGGGCGCGCCCTACCTGATCGCCCAGCACGTGGCGCCGCATGTGCATGTGATCAACGCCGGCGACGGCCGCCACGCCCACCCGACTCAGGGCTTGCTGGACATGTACACCATCCGGCACTACAAAAAAGATTTTGCCAACCTGACGGTGGCCATCGTTGGCGATGTGTTGCACTCGCGCGTGGCGCGCTCTGACATTCATGCTCTGACCACGCTCGGCTGCGCCGAGGTGCGGGTGGTCGGCCCCAAAACCCTGGTACCGGCTGATATGGCGCCGATGGGCGTGCGCGTCTGCCACACGCTGGAGGAGGGCATCCGCGACTGCGACGTGGTCATCATGCTGCGCCTGCAAAACGAGCGCATGAGCGGCGCGCTGCTGCCGTCGAGCCAGGAGTTTTTCAAAAGCTTCGGCCTGACGCCCGAAAAGCTGCAACTGGCCCGACCCGATGCCATCGTGATGCACCCGGGGCCGATCAACCGCGGCGTCGAGATCGACTCGGCGGTGGTAGACGGCGCGCAGAGCGTGATCCTGCCGCAGGTCACCTTTGGCATTGCTGTGCGCATGGCGGTGATGAGCATTGTGGCTGGCAATGAAGCCTGAGGCCTGCGGGCTTGCACAAGGAATGACACCATCATGAACATGCTCATCAGCGGCGGCCGGGTCATCGACCCAACCTCGGGTTTTGACGAAATTGCCGATGTAGCCCTTGTCAATACTGAGGTTGTAGCTATTAAAAATATAGCGAGTGACTTCCATGCAGACCAGGTCATCGATGCCCGCGGCTGTGTTGTGGCGCCCGGCCTGGTGGACCTGGCGGTGCGGCTGCGCGAGCCTGGCCACGAACATGCGCGCATGCTGCAGTCGGAACTGGCCGCCGCCGTGGCCGGTGGCGTGACACGGCTGGTTTGCCCCCCCGACACCGACCCGGTGCTGGACGAGCCCGGTTTGGTGGAAATGCTGCGCCATCGCGCTGAAAAGCTGCAATTGGCCCAGGTGCACCCGCTTGGCGCCCTGACCCGCAATCTGGGTGGCGAGACCCTGACCGAAATGGTGGCCCTGAGTGAAGCCGGGTGCGTGGCCTTCAGCCAGGCCGAGGTGCCGCTGGCCAACACCCAGGTGCTGCAGCGTGCCTTTCAGTACGCCAGCACCTTTGATTACGCGGTATGGCTGCGGCCGCAAGACTATCACCTGGGGCGCGGCGTTGCCGCCAGTGGCGCACTGGCCACCCGCATGGGCCTGGCCGGGGTGCCGGTGGCGGCTGAAACCATCGCCCTGTACACCATTTTTGAGCTGATGAAGGCCACCGGCGCGCGCGTGCACCTGTGCCGGCTCAGCAGCGCCGCCGGCGTGGCACTGGTGCGCCAGGCCAAGCTCGACGGGTTGCGGGTGAGCTGCGACGTCAGCATCAACTCGCTGCATTTGACCGATGTGGACCTGGGCTACTTTGACAGCCGGGCCCGCCTCAACCCGCCACTGCGCCAGCAGCGCGACCGCGACGCCCTGCAGGCCGGTCTGGCCGACGGCACCATTGACGCGCTGGTGTCAGACCATACGCCCGTGGATGACGATGCCAAGGCCCTGCCCTTTGCCGAGAGCGAAGCTGGCGCCACGGGGGTCGAACTGCTGCTGAGCCTGGCGCTCAAATGGGGACAACAACATGGCTTGGGCTTGGCGCAGACCCTGAGCACAGTCAGCAGCGGCCCCGCCCGCGTGCTGGGTAATGCCCTGGGGCCAGAGGCGGCCAGCGCCGGGCGTTTGGTGGTGGGTGCAGTGGCGGACATTTGTGTGTTTGACCCGGCCGCCGCCTGGACTGTGGACGCCGGGCACCTGCGCAGCCAGGGTAAACACACGCCGTTTTCCGGCTATGAGTTGCCGGGTGTTGTGCGTTACACCGTCGTGGGCGGGCGGTTGGCGTTTCAGGCGGCTTGAGGGTTTTTTTCGCAAGCACAGTGGGCGTCCATACCGGCCGGCTTACGCGCTCGCGGTTCGAGGCGTAGGCGGGTTACCGTGGCTGGCGTTAACACCGGTGCTGCTTTCATCGTCTGTGGCAACCGCGAATTGGCTTCAGCCCGCCGGCATGGCCACCCACTGCGCCAACGAGTGGGTAGGCGTGTTGCCGAGCAGTCCGG
>RFWA01000509.1 GCA_009922295.1 Betaproteobacteria bacterium | reverse complement strand
GCAACCGCCGTCCGTCAAGGGCTACCCGGAGGCGGAATACGTGCGCTTTCTCGGAGCAGTTGCCGATGGTCTCGATCTGCCTGTTGCGGTGCAGAACAACCCCGTCAATATGGACGTGTCGCTGTCCAATGCCAGCCTGCTGCGCCTGCGCGACGAACACCCCAACATCACCATGCTCAAGGGCGAGGGGCCGGCGGTGGGCGTGGCCGAGCTGGTCAAGGCCGCGGCCGGGCGCTACGCCGTGTTCGCGGGGCATGGCGGTAAGGAATACATCAGCAACATGCTCTCGGGCTGCGTGGGCCTGATCCCGGCACCCGACGCGCTGGACCACCAACTCGTTCTGCATCGGCTGCTGGTGGAAGGCCGCCTGGCCGAGGCCGAGGCGCTGCACGCGCAGTTGCTGCCGCTGGTGCTGTTCATGACAAACTCGATCCCCGGTCTGCTGTGCTACGGCAAACGCCTGTTTGCCGAGCGCATTGGCATCAAGACCATCCATGCCCGCGCGCCGGAGATCACCCCCACGGCGTTTGGGCTGGACGAGGTGCGGCGCATGACACGGGGCTGGGCGCCGCTATGACATGCGGTCTGGCATCACTTTAATTTCATTGATTACTTTAAGGAGCTTGAGCATGGTTCGAATTCTGTCCTCCCTGGCGCGTGCCGCCGTCGTGCTGAGTCTGGGCCTGTGTGTTGCCGCACAGGCGCAGGACGCCGCCAGCTACCCCAATAAGCCGATCCGGCTGATCGTCCCAGTACCGCCCGGCGGCGCGGCCGACGGCATGGCACGGCTGGTGGCCGACCACCTTCAGGCCAAGTGGGGTCAACCGGTGCTGGTCGACAACAAGCCTGGTGCGGGGTCGGCCGTTGGCTTGGGGCTTCTGTCCAAATCACCGCCCGACGGCTACACCATTGGCATGGGCAACATCGCAGCCAATGCGATCAACCCGGCGCTGCAACCGAACCAGTTCGCCTACCAGCCGGTGAAGGACTTTGCTGCCATCACGCTGATCGGGGTCACCCCCTTGATCCTGGTGGTCAATGCTGACAAAGTGCCGTCCAAGACCATCCCCGAGTTCATCGCCTACCTGAAAGCCAACCCAGGAAAAATTGCCTATGGTTCGTCGGGCACGGGCTCCTCGCTGCACATCGCCATGGAGCTGTTCATGCAAAAAACCGGCACCACCATGCTGCATGTCCCCTACAAAGGGTCTGCCCCCATGATGACGGATCTGTTGGGCGGCCAGGTGCTCGCGTCCATGGACGCGGCCACCACGTCCTGGCCCCAGGTCCAGGCGGGCAAGTTGCGCGCCTTAGGCGTGGCCGGTTCCGAGCGTGCCTTTTTTGCGCCAGACTTGCCCTTGGTGCGTGACATCGTGAGTGGTTTTGATGTCAAGCCCTGGCATGGTCTGATGGCACCCGCCGGCACCCCCCCGGCCATTGTCAACAAGCTCTCCGAAGAGATTCAGGCCTTTTTGCGTACACCGGCCGCACAGGCCAAACTGCAGGCTGCGGGCATTGTGCGGGTGGGTAATTCAGCCGCTGAGTTTCAAGCCTTCATGGCCAGTGAATTCGAGCTGTACAAAAAAGTCATCCAGGAAGCCGGCATCAAAGCTGAATAGAAGCGCCAACCGCCATGAGCAACACCCCTCATCCTTTGCAGGTGGTCGCGGCACGCCACTGGAAGGTGGCCATGCCCTTTGTCACCGCACTGGAATGGGGTTCGGGCAAACGCCCGGCGGCTACCCGCCTGATTGTCGAACTGACCTTGGCCAATGGCACGGTGGGCTACGGCGAGACCATTTGCCTGCTCGAGTTCATTGAGCCGGTGCTCGTGAACACCATCTTCCCCATTGCCCTGGCTCACCGCGCCAGTGACGTGGAGCGCTTTAGCCGCCATGTGCTGGGTGCCGGCTACTACCACCACAAACGCGCCGCTGTGATGGCCATGGCCGCGGTCGAGATGGCGATGTGGGACGCTGTTGGCCGCTCCAGTGGCCTGCCTCTGCACGCGCTTTGGGGTGGCGCCTACCGACAACAGGTGGAAGTTGCCGCCTATTTGTTTGGCACTGATGCGAAGGCACTGCACCAGTCGGCGCAGCGTTTCATGGACCAGGGTTACCGGTCCTTCAAGGTCAAGATCGGCATGACTGCGGCCAGCGACCTGAGCAATGTGGAAGCCGTGCGGGGTGC
>RFWA01000508.1 GCA_009922295.1 Betaproteobacteria bacterium | reverse complement strand
CCCAAACGCCAGCGCCGGACCGCGCGCCGGTTGTTCGAGGGTTTGCAGGCCGAGGGGTATCGCGGCGCCTACGACAGCGTGCAGCGGTATGCGCAGCGCTGGAAGGCAGCCAAATCCGGCCCGGCTCTAACCGGCGCCTTCGTTCCTCTGGCGTTTGCGCCCGGCGAGGTCTGCCAGTTCGATTGGAGCCATGAGCATGTCGAACTGGGCGGCGTCATGCAGATCATCAAAGTCGCGCATTTCCGCCTGGCATTCAGCCGCCAGATGTTCGTCGTGGCCTACCCGCGAGAGACGCAGGAGATGGTGTTCGACGCGCATAACCGGGCGTTTGCCTTCTTCGGCGGCGTGCCCCTGCGCATGGTCTACGACAACCTGAAGGCAGTCGTGGAAACGATCTTCACCGGCAAGGAGCGCCTGTTCAACCGCCGCTTCATGGTGCTGGCCAACCATTATCTGTTCGAGCCGGTCGCCTGCACCCCGGCTTCGGGCTGGGGTTGGGCCGAACCGTGGCCGAAGGCCGCGTAAGTCGGCCCAACGGACAGGTGGAGAACCAGGTCGGCAACATTCGGGAATGGTTGTTCACCCCGCTGGCCCGCTTTGCCAGCTTCGAGGCGTTGAACGAATGGCTGGCCACGCGTTGCCGGGAGTTGGCTGCGCGTAAGCATCCGATAACTCCGGAGCAGTCGATCGCCGCTTGCTTCATTACTGAGCAGCTTGCTTTGCGGCGGATCACCGCGGCCTTCGATGGGTATGTGGAGCATATGCTGCGCGTCTCCAGCACCTGCCTCGTGGTGCTGGATCGCAACCGCTACAGCGTTCCGGCGGCGTTTGCCGGTCGTGCGGTATCGGTGCGCAGCACCGCGACCGAGGTGCGCGTGGTGGCCGACGGGGCGGTGATCGCCGAACATGCGCGCCGCTTCGGGCGGGATCAGTTGATCTGCGATCCCTGGCATTATCTGCCGATATTGGAGCGCAAGCCTGGCGCTTTACGCAATGGTGTGCCGTTCCTCGACTGGGATTTGCCAACCTCCATTCGGCAGGTGCGCGATCGTATCCTGAAACAACCCAAGGGTGACCGAGCCTTCGTCGAACTGCTGATGATGGCACGCGATGTCGGCTTGGAAGTGCTGGAAGTGGCCTGTGAGCTCGTGCTGGACGGCACTGTCGTCAGCGCGCCGATTGTGATGAACGAGATGCGCCGGTTGGTCGCGCCGGGGCTGCCGATTATGCTGAACGTGCCTGACATGCTGAAGCTCCATATCGAACCGCTTGCCGATTGCGGCCGCTACGACCATTTGCGTGAGGTGAGCCATGTCCTCCACTAAACCCGTTGGCATTGACCGCGGAGCTCAGCTCAGCGCGCTGCATCTGTATGGAATGGCGACCGCCTGGAGCGAGTTGCTGGCCGAGGGGCCGCGGCGGCCGGTGCAACCCGAAGCATGGCTGGATCGGCTCATCGAGGCAGAAATGGCTGATCGGCAGGTTCGCAGCCTGCGGTATCAGCTCAAGGCGGCGCGCTTCCCGGTGCATCGGGACCTGACCGGGTTCGATTGGGCAGAAACACCGCTGCCCCGAGCGCAGATTGAGCAATTGGCAAGTGCCGGATTTATGGAAACGGCACATAATTTGATCCTGGTGGGGGGAACCGGCACCGGTAAGACGCATCTGGCGACGGCCTTGGGTGTCGCCGCAATCCATCAGGGAAAGCGCGTGCGCTTCTTTAACGCCGTCGATCTGGTGAACCAGTTGGAGCGGGAAAAACAGCAGGGCAAGGCCGGGAATATGGCACGGCAACTGGTGCAGACCGACGCTGTCATCCTCGACGAGTTGGGGTATCTGCCGTTCCCAGCCTCCGGCGGCGCGTTGCTGTTCCACCTGATCAGCCAGCTTTACGAGAAGACCTCGCTGATCGTCACCACGAATTTGTCGTTCGCCGAATGGGTGAAGGTTTTCGGTGATGCCAAAATGACCACGGCGTTGCTGGATCGCATCACCCACCACTGCGACATCCTGGAAACCGGCAACGATTCCTTCCGCTTCAAGCAGCGAAAAAAACAGCCGAAAGCGGGCTGACAAAGTGGAAACTTTTGGACGCTGTTACCTGGAAACTATTCAACGCTGTTTGACAATCAATGTCGATGTTCGTGCGCATGGGACGCCTGATGTGTATGTGCAAGCTATCTTATACACA
>RFWA01000507.1 GCA_009922295.1 Betaproteobacteria bacterium | reverse complement strand
CATGCCGAGGAGTTGCGGGTCGAAGACTTTGTGTTTGAAGGCTACAACGGCGTCATGTGCGTGGAGGCCGGCGGCCCTCCGGCAGGCACTGGATGCGGTGGCTATGTGGTGGGGCAGACGGTTAAGCTGCTCAAGGAGCACCATTTGCTCGAAGATACCGATGTGGTGATTTTTGACGTGTTGGGCGACGTGGTTTGCGGCGGTTTTGCGGCGCCCTTGCAGCACGCAGACCGAGCACTGATCGTCACTGCCAATGACTTTGATTCGATCTTCGCCATGAACCGCATTGTGCAAGCCATTGGCGCCAAGGCCAAAAATTACAACGTCCGTTTGGGCGGGGTGATTGCCAATCGCAGCGCCGCCACGGATCAGATCGACAAATACAACAACCGCATCGGCTTGGAGTTGGCTGCGCACTTTCCGGATTTAGACGTCATACGCCGAAGCCGGCTCAAAAAGTCAACGCTCTTTGAGATGGAGCACTCCCCCGAGCTTGAAGCGGTGCAAAACGAGTACATGCGCCTGGCAGCCGACCTGTGGTTGGGCGGAAAAAGCTATTCCGCTGTTCCCATGAAAGACCGGGATATCTTCGATCTGTTGGGTTTTGACTGAGGCCTGAGACCATGAGTGAAGTGTCCTATCAACAGCGGCGCGGCCAGATCGAAAACTACTTCGATCGCACGGCTGCGGCCGCTTGGGCGACCTTAACCTCTGACGCGCCGGTGGGGCGTATCCGCACAACAGTGCGGGCTGGTCGTGACCGCATGCGCGCCACACTCGTCTCCTGGCTGGGTGAAGATTTGACGGGCAAACGCATTCTGGATGCTGGCTGCGGCACCGGCGCGCTCGCTGTGGAAGCGGCCCGCCGTGGCGCACAAGTGGTGGCTATTGATTTGTCCCCGACCCTGGTTGATCTGGCGCGCACACGAATCCCACTGGACATAGCGCACTTGGTTGAGTTTCACAGCGGCGACATGTTGGACCCGGCCTTGGGCCGCTTTGACCATGTGGTGGCGATGGACTCGATCATTCATTACCAGACAGACGACGCTGTTAACGCTCTGGCACAGTTGGCAGGTCGCACCTCTGGCTCTATCGTGTTCACTTTTGCGCCGCGTACGCCCGTGCTGGCGGCCATGATTTCACTCGGTCGACTTTTTCCGCGAGGTGACCGTGCACCCTGGCTCGAGCCTATGGCCGAATCGCGCATTGCTCATCTCATGAAGGGGCATCGCGCCCTCGACGGCTGGTCCTGCGGCAGAACTCAGCGTGTCTCCAGCGGCTTTTACAAGTCCCAAGCCATGGAATGGTTGCGCGCATGAGAGTCAAGACTTTTACCAAATACGCCAAGCAGATGCCAGTCAGCTGGCTGCCGTTTGCTGACGTTGCCAGCGCCGGTTTGCCGCTACCACGCCTGCTGCGCCTGACCCTGTTCAAGTTCACGATGGGCCTCACCACGGCCTTGATGATCGGCACGCTCAACCGGGTGATGATCGTCGAACTCGGTGTTCCGGCTTGGTTGGTTTCGCTCATGCTCGCGCTGCCTTTGCTGGTTGCCCCTTTTCGTGCGGTGACCGGCTACCAATCTGATGTGCATGTCTCTGCCTTTGGTTGGCGCCGCGTGCCCTATATGTGGGGCGGTACCTTAATCCAATTCCTTGGGCTGGCTGTGATGCCATTTGCGCTCTTGGTGCTGTCCGGAGGCGGCCAGGTCGCTGTCCCTGACTGGGTCGGGCAGGGTGCCGCGGGGATAGCCTTCCTGCTGGTTGGGGCAGGCTTGCAGACATCACAGACCGCCGGACTCGCCCTGGCCACTGACCAAGCCAGCGAAGAGACCCGGCCACGTGTCGTGGCACTCCTGTACACCATGTTGTTGGTCGGAGCGGTTAGCGGCAGTTTGATTTACAGTTTTCTGCTCGCAGACTTCACCCCTGAGCGCTTGGTTCAGGTGGTGCAGGGGACGGCGCTGGTGGTTCTTGCGCTTAACGGCATTGCCTTATGGAAGCAGGAGCCTCGTAACCCCCAGCGGGCGGCGGCACTCAAGACGGCAGTGCAACCCGGCTTCAAAGAAGTTTGGGCCCAGTTCATCGCCTTGCCCCAAGCCCGCCGTTTTCTTTGGGCCACTGCCTTTGGGACCGCAGCCTTCAATATGCAAGATATTGTGCTCGAGCCTTATGGGGGCGAAATCCTCAAACT
>RFWA01000506.1 GCA_009922295.1 Betaproteobacteria bacterium | reverse complement strand
GATCCACCGGCGCCATGCCGCGAAAACCATCCAGCACCTTGCGCCCTTTGAGGCGGCTAAGCATGTCGTCCGCTTCGCTGCGAGTCACAGGGGCCAGTGCCAGCACGGTGTCGTTCATCAACTCGACCATGACCCCGCCCAGGCCAACAATGACCTGTGCGCCGAACTGCACGTTGGTGCGGCCGCCAACCATGATCTCTATGCCTTTCGAGGCCATAGGCTGGATTAGTATGCCATTGATACGTTCCAGGCGCACGGTCTGGAGCGCATTGGCCATCACGGCTTCATAGGCCTCGCGCACATCCGCCTCGGTGCGTAGATCGAGGCGGATGACGCCGGCTTCGGTCTTGTGCGCAATGTCCGGAGACTCGACCTTCATCGCCACCGGGTAACCCAGCTTTGATGCTGCCAAGACCGCCGCGTCAGCGTCTTGCACCAAATGTTCATCAGTCACTGGCACGCCGTAGAACGCCAACGCCGCTTTGGCCTCACGTTCGGTCAGGATCGTGTTGGGTGACTGCCGGATCAATGCCGCGGCGCGCTCCCCGGCATCCAATGGCGACAGGCGAAGCCGTTGGCCCGGCCGGTCCCGGCGGTAATCCTCGCGCCAATGCCAGGCGGCGAGAGCAGCGAAACATCGGTTGTGAGAGCGGAATAAAGCGACATTCGGGTCCATGGCACCCTCTCGGCTGCCTGGTCCATCGTTCCACTGGGTGCTCCACGTCATGCAAACCATCTTGCCATGCTGATGGGCAAGCGCACTGTACAAGGCAATCGCCGCTGCCTGGCTCTGGGTGGCAGTGCCCAGGTTCACGACCAGCGTGCCGAAGCCGGGGTCGCCTAGCAGCGCGTCGGCACAGATGCGCGTCATATCGGGTCGCGAGACGATCTGCGCGGTTACGTCACAGGGATTGCGCGGCGAGCCAAACTCTGGAATCGTGGCAACCAAGGTCTTGCTCGCCTCTTCGTTCGGCTGGGGCAACGGCACCCCGTGTAGCTCTGCCTTGTCTGCGGCCATGATGCCTGATCCGCCAGAGGCGCTCAAAACGGCCACCCCCTTGGCCTTCAGCTCAGGCACCTTGGCGAAGAAAGCGGTGGTCTCGATCAGGTCTTCGAAGTTGTCTACCACGACCATCGTAAACCACAACAGGCTTGTTGAATGCCGAAGCCCGCTCGCCGGCCTCGAGCAGCCGAAGCGGATCCGGCATGCCTTCAAATACGCAAGCGATGGCCTGGCAGGAAGGATCCTCCGCCAGGTAGGCGATGGCATCGGCCACATCGAAGTCACAGGAGTTCCCGGACAGCAGCAGATGGCTGATCGACACACCGGTTTCGGCCGCCTGACACAATGACACGCCCAACGCACCCGACTGGCTAACCACTCCGATGCCGCGCTCGCGCAACATGCGGGGGCGCAAGGTACCGACGAAACTCATCAACGTGCCGCGGGCAAAGTTGAACTGACCCATCACATTGGGGCCGACGATCGGGATTCCAGAAGCGAGCGCAATCTCGGTAAGGCGCGCCTGCTGCGCGATTCGGTCGGACTTGCCCGTCTCCGCATAGCCGGAGGCGTAGATGACGATCCCTCCGACCTTCCTGGCGACACACTCATGGACGATGGGCTCAACCGATTCTCGTGCCACCGCAACGACAACACAGTCTGGCGACTCGGGCAAGTCCGCCACCGACGGATGACAAGGGCGATCGCCGATGCTGGCGTATTTCGAATTCACCAGATAGAGGCGGCCAGCGTACTGGTCAAGGTTGGCCCTTGTCAGAGCACCAAAGGATGATGCCGTCGGTGATGCCCCGACGATGGCGATGCTCTCAGGTTGAAGTAGGCGGACAAGACTGGCACGAGAATAGACTTGGCGGTGAGACGGGGACACGCAATTGCTCCTTGGGCTGACCTGCCGGGGGGATGCGACGGGAAGAATATGCATCTCTAAACCCTTATCGGACATAATTGTAATCGTTTTCAACGTGAAAGCCCATTGAATTTGCCGGCGCAGAATCATGGCTAATCCGACTTTTTGCGTCCGCGGGCTGGTCAATATTCACTCGGTGTGAAATTTGGGTTGATGCGCAAGGTTAGTTGACTCGTTACAACCAGGCGCGAACGCCACTTTGGCGCGGATTGACCCTGGCCAGTCTCAAGGTTCGACAGGACTCACTCAGAAGTGGTACTGAACC
>RFWA01000505.1 GCA_009922295.1 Betaproteobacteria bacterium | reverse complement strand
CTTTCGGCCTTTCTGGCCGGTACGCTGGAGGTGCACTTCACAGTTCCTGACAGCGACGACAGGCGCTACGCGCACATCGTCTCGGTTGCGCAGAGGTTCGGTTATGCCCGACTGAATCGGCCTGACAAAGGGGTCGTACTGCGCTACTTGCAGCGCACCAGCGGCTACTCGCGGGCTCAGGTGACCCGTTTGCTTTGCAGGGTCATCGATGGCCAAGCGCTGGGTAAGCGCTACCGGGCACCGACCCATGCTTTCGCCAAACGATTCACCCCAGGTGACGCGGTTTGAGCGTTTGGCCAGCCTGTCAGTGTCGCACCTGTACAACCTGCGCCACAGTAAGACCTACTTGAACCAGCGGGTGAGCTTTACCAAGACCCGCCCGGTGGTCAATCCAATTGGTGTGCGTCGGGCACCAAGACCTGCCGGGCGTCCAGGCTTTATCCGTATCGACTCGGTGCATCAAGGCGATCTCGACGGCACCAAGGGGGTGTATCACGTCAATGCGGTGGACATCGTCACCCAATGGGAGGTGGTGGCCACTTGCGAGCGCATCAGCGAGGCGTATCTGCTGCCGGTCTTGCAAGACCTGATGGCGCAGTTTCCGTTCGAGATTCTGGGCTTTCATTCGGACAACGGCAGCGAGTACATCAACAAGACGGTGGCAAGCCTGTTGGAGAAGATGCGGGTGGAGCAGACCAAGTCGCGCTCCCGCCACTCCAATGACAACGCGTTGGCCGAGAGCAAGAACGGCTCGGTCGTGCGAAAGGCTTTTGGCTACAGCCATATTCCACAGCGCTTTGCCGCAGTCATCAATGCTTTCTGCCGCGAGCACCTCAACCCCTACGTCAATCTGCACCGCCCGAGTCAGTTTGCCAGGGAAGTGGTCGATGCCAAGGGAAAGGTGAGAAAGACGTATCCGCAGGAGTTGATCCAAACGCCGCTGAACAAGTTGGCCAGTCTGCCTGACGTGAACTCATTTCTTCGCCGTGATACGACCATTGAGCAACTGCAGTCAAAAGCTCGAGCACAGACTGATCTGCAAGCCGCAACGGCCATGAACGTCGCCAGGCTTAAACTCTTTGACTTGTTCAACCGACGATCCAAAACAGCCGCCTGATTCAGACTACCGAATCACACAAGGCTCAGGCTCATACCTGATTTGGAAAATACTTGTTTTGACTTATTGTTTGACTTATTGCTGCAAGTTCCATCTGACCCAAGCGGCCACTGTGCGGCGCGTCCAGCTAGGGGTAAATAGGTATACTGTAGATGATCGCAGGCAGATTGAGACGCGATTGATCATTCATGGGAGGTTTCGATGATGGCGAAATCCCGCCCTATGGCAGAAGCCCCAAGCACATTGTTCGGCAAGATCTGGGATCGTCATGTGGTCTTGGAGCGCGAAGACGGCCACACACTGCTGTATGTGGATCGCCATTTTATTCATGAAGGTGCGATGGGGCCGTTCGCGATGCTGGCCCAGCGCGACTTGACAGTCCGACGACCGGATCGAACATTCGGCATGCCCGACCACTTCGCCCCGACGAAGCCTGGGCGAACAGTCGAAGACGTGACCGATCCTGAGGCGCGTGCCTTGGTTGACTCTATTGAGCAAACCGCAGTTGACAAGGGCATAGCTGTTTATCGCCTTGCAGATCCGAGGCAGGGGATCGTTCATGTTGTCGGGCCGGAGCAAGGTCTGACGCTTCCAGGCGCCCTGGTGGTCTGCGGGGACAGCCATACCGCGACACATGGCGCTTTGGGCGCCCTAGCCTTCGGCATTGGTTCGACGGAAGTCGCGCATGCTCTGGCCACGCAGACGTTCTGGCAATTGCGCCCCAAGACGATGCGGATCATCGTTGATGGTGCAATCGGCATTGGCGTTTCTGCCAAAGACCTGATTCTGGCAATCATCGCCAAGGTCGGCGGTAATGGTGCGAGCGGCGTGAACACCACGGCGTAGTGATCGAGTGCAACGAAAAGGGAGAAGCGCGATGACACCTTTGGTCCGGATAGGCGCATTGTTGGCCACAACACTGTTTGTCCCGGCATTGTTGACCAAGTCGGCGGTCGCAGATCAACCCGCCGTGGGCACGCGCATCAAGATCACTCCGGGCGAGCTTCCCAAGCCGGGCGACACGCCGAGCAAGGCCAATGCCTCGCGTGCAACGCGTCCTGTTTCCACACCTTCTTCAAAGTGCGCG
>RFWA01000504.1 GCA_009922295.1 Betaproteobacteria bacterium | reverse complement strand
TGAGTGAGCGGGTGGTGGTGCTCAAGCACGCGCTGCGCAATGCGCTCACCCCCATCATCACGCTGGGCGCGCTGGAGCTGGGCACCCTTCTGTCGGGCGCAGTGCTGACCGAGCAGGTTTTCACCATCCCCGGTTTTGGCAAGCTGATCGTCGATTCGGTCTTCAACCGCGACTACGCGGTGGTGCAGGGCGTGGTGCTGGTTACGGCCACCACCTACATTGTGTTGAACCTGCTGGCCGACCTGGCCTACTTTGCCGCCAACCCGCGGCTGCGGGGCTGAGCCGGTGGCGCGTGTGACTGCGAGCCCGAGCCGGTTGGCCTTTCGCCGCTTTGCGCGCCGGCGGGCGGCCCTGCTGGGCGTGGCCATCGTGCTCGGCTTCATCGTGCTGGCGCTGGGCGCTTCCTGGATTGCACCGCTGGACCCGATCGCCACCAGCTGGGGCGCTATCCGCAAGGCACCGAGCGCCGCGCACTGGTTTGGCACCGACGAGATTGGGCGTGACGTGCTGTCACGCGTCATCTGGGGCACCCGTGCCTCGCTGCTGGCGGGCGTGGTGTCGGTCTCGATCTCGCTGATGCTGGGCGTGCCGATCGGGCTGGCAGCCGGCTTCCTCGGCGGCACGGTGGATACGGTGATTTCGCGCATCACCGATGCCTTTCTGGCCTGCCCTTTCCTGATCCTGGCGATTGCATTGGCCGCGTTTCTGGGGCCCAGCTTGAGCAACGCCATGATTGCGATTGGCGTGTCGGCCACCCCAATTTTTGTGCGACTCACTCGGGCCCAGGTCATCAACGTGAAGGTTGAGGACTACATCGAGGCAGCCCGTGCCGTGGGCAACCCGCCCTGGCGCATTGCGCTGCGCCATGTGCTGCCCAACATCACCGCACCGCTCATCGTGCAGGCCACGCTGGCGATTGCCGCCGCGGTGATTGCCGAGGCCAGTCTGTCCTTTCTGGGCCTGGGCCAGCAGCCGCCGGCGCCCAGCTGGGGCAGCATGCTCAACACTGCCAAGAACTATGTCGACAACGCCCCCTGGATGGCGATCTGGCCGGGGCTGTCGATCTTTCTGCTGGTGCTGGCCTTCAACCTGGTCGGCGACGGCCTGCGCGACGCGCTGGACCCGCGGCAACGTTAACGCGGGCGGCTTTCGCAGTAATCATCCTTGCAAATCAGGGAATTATGTTCCACAATTGCAAGGATGTTTTCCCGTCATATCTACGATCTGCTGCTCGACTCGGTTAACGCTGCACCGGCTGTCGCCTTGCTCGGCCCGCGTCAGGTGGGCAAAACGACCCTAGCGTTGAAGGTGGCCAAGACCAGGCCCAGCGTCTACCTGGATTTGGAGTCTGAGCGGGACAGGGCCAAGCTTGACCAAGCCGAGCTGTACCTGTCAGACCACCTCGGCCAACTTGTCATTCTGGATGAGGTTCACCGTGCGCCAGGGCTATTTCCAGTGCTGCGCGGGCTGATTGACCAGGCTCGCCGTGCAGGCAAGCGCAGTGGGCAATACCTGCTGCTAGGGTCGGCATCCCTGGATTTACTCAAACAGTCGGGGGAGACCCTGGCAGGGCGCATCACCTTTTTGGAGATGGGCCCACTGAACCTGCTGGAAGTGGGCGCCACGTCGACGGACGACTTGTGGGTGCGGGGCGGATTCCCCGACAGCCTGCAAGCCCCGAGTGCGCTACGTAGCTTGAAATGGCGGCACGACTTCATCCGTACCTATCTGGAGCGCGATGTACCGCAGTTTGGGCCGCGCATTGTCACGCAGTCACTGCGTCTGCTGTGGACCATGTTGGCACACCAACAGGGCGGTATGGTGAACACGACCCAACTGGCACGCAACCTCGGCGTCGACGTCAAAACTGTCAACAGCTACATTCATTTGCTGACCGATTTGCTCTTGCTGCGCCGCCTGCCACCTTGGCACGCCAATGCAAGCAAGCGCCTGGTGAAGACCCCAAAACTCTACCTGCGCGACAGCGGGCTGCTGCATGCTTTGCTCGATCTGGCGACCAAGGAGTCGGTGTTGTCGCACCCCATCGTTGGCGCCAGTTGGGAGGGGTATTGCCTGGAAAACATCCTGGCCTGCGCACCCACGCAGGTGCAGGGGTATTTCTACCGATCCAGTGGCGGCGCCGAAGTGGATCTGCTTTTGCAGTGGCCTGGCGGCGACCTTTGGGCCATCGAAATCAAACGCAGT
>RFWA01000503.1 GCA_009922295.1 Betaproteobacteria bacterium | reverse complement strand
TGCATGCAGCTGCATGCAGGCGCGCAGATCATTGGCCACATCCTGCGCATATTCTCCTTGTGTGGCATTGTCCAGCCGCGAAAGCCGTGTCAGTGTGCGGTCGGCAGCGTCGACTGGCAACGGTTTGTGCGCCTTACTCTTGTTGTTGAACTCAACGATATGGTTGCCAGCAGCGCGGCCGAATACCAAAAGGTCCAGCAGCGAGTTGGTTCCCAGACGATTGGCGCCGTGTACGCTCACACATGAGCATTCGCCCACGGCGTACAGGCCATTGACCACCTGGTTATGCACCCCATTGGCTTGAATGACCACTTGCCCATTGATGTTGGTTGGAATGCCACCCATTTGGTAATGGATGGTTGGTACCACTGGAATCGGCTCTTTGGTGATATCGACGTTCGCAAAGTTATGTCCGATTTCAAACACCGACGGCAACCGTTTCATGATGGTCTCCGCGCCTAGGTGGTCGAGCTTCAGCAACACATAATCCTTATTCGGGCCGCAGCCACGACCTTCCTTGATTTCCTGGTCCATGGAGCGTGATACAAAATCGCGCGGCGCCAGGTCTTTCAGGGTCGGCGCATACCGCTCCATGAACCGCTCACCGTTGCTGTTGAGCAGAATCGCCCCCTCACCGCGGCAACCTTCCGCGAGCTGCCAAGCCTAAGCCGTCGCCAGTATTGATGAATGCGTTGGTTGACGCCGCGAAGATCCGACCGGCGCCACCCGTTGCTAGCAGTGTTGTTTTGGCTTCCAGAATGTGTATATCACCAGTTTCCATTTCCAGCGCGGTCACGCCGACCACGTCGCCTTCGGCGTCCCGGATCAGGTCAAGCGCCATCCACTCCACAAAAAAGCTGGTCCTAGCCTTGATGTTTTGCTGGTAGAGGGTGTGAAGCATGGCGTGACCGGTACGGTCTGCGGCCGCGCAGGCGCGCTCTACGGCTTTCTCGCCATAGTTAGCCGTATGGCCGCCAAATGGGCGCTGGTAGATGGTGCCGTCCGGATTACGGTCGAACGGCATGCCCATATGCTCTAGGTCATAGACCACTTTAGGCGCTTCGCGACACATGAATTCGATGGCGTCCTGATCGCCGAGCCAGTCCGAACCCTTGACCGTGTCGTAGAAATGGTAATGCCAATTGTCGTCATTCATGTTGCCAAGCGAGGCGCCAATGCCACCTTGGGCAGCCACTGTGTGGGAGCGTGTAGGGAAAACCTTGCTCAACACAGCCACATTCAGGCCGGCTCTAGCCAATTGCAGGGAAGCGCGCATGCCGGAGCCGCCTGCGCCAATGATGACAACATCAAATTTTCTTTTGGACACGGAATAAGTCATGAATTTCAACCTGTAAGGGGAGGGCAGGGTCGCCAGGGTCTCGGCCGCGTCAGAGACGCCAAAGTACCTGAATGGCCCAGCCAGCGCAGCTGACCAACCAGACTAGCGAGAAAACCTGCAATGACAAGCGCAGCCCGACCGGCTTGACGTAGTCCATCCAGATGTCGCGCATGCCGACCCAGACGTGGTACAGCAAAGCCAGAATCATCGTGAAGGTCAAGACCTTCATCCATTGAGCCGCAAAAATCCCCGACCAGGTGTAGTAGCTGATAGGACCTTTCGAGACAAATAGCTGCCCCAGCACCAAAATTGTGAACAAGGCCATCAGTACCGCTGTGACGCGTTGCGCCAACCAGTCGCGCAAGCCGTAATGTGCACCGACAACCACACGTTTGGAGCCATAGTTAACTGCCATGCTTATGCTCCTTAATAAAGACCGAACAATTTAAGTGCCAATACCAGCGTCAGCACAGAACCCAAGGTCAAGGTCACCAGCGCAGAGGATCGACCGAACTCTTTGCTCACGGCGTGCCGCGCGTCCATCCATAGGTGCCGCAAGCCGGCGATCAGGTGGTGAAGGTACGCCCAAATCAGTGCCAGTGCCAGCAACTTCCAGATGACGCCCGGAACGCCAAGTAGGCCCACATTGAATGCGGATTTGAATTTCATGAAGGAAATTTCCGAAGATACCGAGGTGTCGAACATCCAGATCACGAAGGGCAACAAGAGGAACATCACGGCCCCACTGATCCGATGAAGTATTGACACCCAGCCCGCAGGCGGTAAGCGGTAGCTTGGAAGGTCCTTAAAAGCGTTGATGTTACGGAATTCGGGCCGCTTTACCGGCGCATGTGGGTCAATCTCGGTCATGTCT
>RFWA01000502.1 GCA_009922295.1 Betaproteobacteria bacterium | reverse complement strand
CATAGCGCTGTGGGATCTGGAGGGCAAGCGCCTGGGTGTTCCTGTCGCGCGTCTGTTGGGAGGGCCGTTCCGCACCCGTATGCGCGGATACGCCAGCCATTGGCTCAGCGGCGTCAAGACGCCAGAGGCTGCATTTGCGGGGGCTCGTGAAGCAGCCGCAAGGGGCTTCACGGCATTTAAATGCAGCCCGTTTAACCGCGATGGGTTACACGCCAACGAAGCGGGCGAGATCCGCCGCGCCGCGGCCATCATGGAAGCGGCACGGGAAGGTCTGGGGCCCGATGGCGAAATATTCATCGAATGCAGTGAACTGTTTTCGCTGCGCTCGGCCATCCTGCTCGACGAGGCCTTGCACCCGTATCGGCCTGGCTGGTTCGAGGAGCCCATCCCCTTCGAAAACGCCAAGGCGATGGCCCTCTTGCAACGGGAGATCCGGACCCCGATTGCCACGGGGGAGCGTTTGCTGTCCCGCCACGAATACCGGGAGATTCTGGAGAATGGCGGTTGCCGCATCATCCAGCCCGACATCATGCACGCGGGGGGCTTTACCGAAGTCCGCAAGATCGCCTCGATGGCTGACATGTACACCGTTCCGGTGGCACCGCACAACCCCGGTGGCCCGATCTGTACGGCGGCCTCGATGCACTTAGCGGCCGCTGTTCCGAACTTCCTGATTCTTGAGCAGATGGAGCCGCAGCGCGCGTTCCGCGACAAGGCGTCTACGCCACCCATCCGGTATGAGGACGGGTGCTTCCTGCTGCCCGAAGGACCTGGCTTGGGTATCGAGCCCAACCTCGAGGTCTTGAAAGAAATGACATTTCGCCCCCAGCCGAAAAACGAACGGCAGGGTTCGCTGTACCGCTGACCACATCACGAAGGAGAAACGACCATGCTGAATACCAGAACTTTTGCAGCGATTGCCGCCGCCACGCTTTGCGCCACTTTAGGGAGCGCCACCGCCCAGCAGCCCATCGTGCTGCAGTGGCAAACCGCCAACCTGACGGAAAAACAGTATGAGCCCATCTGGAAGGCCACCATCGCAGAGTTTGAGGCCACCCATCCAGGCATCAAGATCGAGCCGGTGCTGGTCGCGCGCAAGGACCACTGGACCAAATTCGTTGCCGCCGCATTGGCCAAGCAGGCGCCGTGTATTGTGGGTGTCGATGTGGCGACCGCTGCCTACAACGGCTATCTGATGCCGCTCGATAAGTACATGCAGGCAGAGCCGGCAGCTTTCAGGGGCGCGTGGAGTACGGACATTCTTAGCGCGGCCAAGTGGAAAGGCCAGCTTTATGGTCTGCCGATATGGGGCGGAACCTACGCAGAGATCTACAACCGTGATCTGGTCACCAAGGCGGGGCTTGACCCGTCCAACCCTCCAAAGACCTGGGCAGATTACCTAGCCTGGAGCAAGAAGCTCACCGGAAACGGCGTGTGGGCCACTGCAGTGCTCGGCGGCAAGACCGACACGACGACGCGCGTGCTGCTCACGTGGATCTGGTCCAACGGTGGCGAAGCCTTCAATGCCGATATGACCGAAGCGACTTTTGCCAAAAATGCCAAGAGCCTGGAAGCCATCAAGTTCTACCTGGGGTTGGCGGGCAAGCAGGGGCTTGCAGCGCCTGCGCCAACAACGACCAATTACCTTGAGCAGACCAACCTTTTTGCCCAGAGCAAGATCGCGACGATGCGCAATGCCTACTGGGCAGTCGCCAAGGTGAACGAGGACAACCCGGTCATGAAGGGCAAGGTGTTCGTAGCGCCAATCCCTGCAAATGTACCCAATGCGCCGACAATGGCGACCATGACCGCGTCCAGCATCTCGGCCAGCTGCCCGCACCCAGACGCAGCGTGGAAGTTCATCAAGTTCGATGCCGACAAAAAGTGGTCTATCGAGCGTGCCAAAGTGTCCTACTGGATGCCGCTTCGTAACGACCTAGCCAATGACCCTCAGGTTAAGGCAGACCCGATGTTGGCCCAGTTCGTACAAATTGGCACCAATGCGCGCAGTTATCCGCTGCCATCGCCCATCTGGGCCGAGATCGCTGCGGGCGACATCGTGGATGCCGTTCAACGGGCATTGCTGCAGCCCGATAAGACAGACGAGATATTTCGCGAACTCGATGCCAAGCTGACGAAGAAACTGCGTGATGTCTGAATGTGCCGATCTGGTAGTTCCATGTGACCGACTCATGGTTGGGAGTCGGTTGCCCGTGGAG
>RFWA01000501.1 GCA_009922295.1 Betaproteobacteria bacterium | reverse complement strand
GTGTGTTGCGTCGTCATGGTGTAGTCTCAATGTCAGGTCGTACCGATTCGGCTGGCGCATAAGATAAACGCTAGCCCGTCAGCCAATCGAGTCTCCAGCGAGTCAGCATCATGCCCCAAACCAACCCCAGCGCCACTGCCACGCCCAGCCACGCCGGCCAGCGCGTGCTGATCACCGCCGCTGCCAGCGGCATTGGCCTGGTGACGGCGCAGGCCTTTGCCGCCGCTGGTGCTCGCGTGTACATCTGCGATATCGATGCCGCCGCGCTGACTGAGACGCTGCTGCGCCACCCGCAGCTGGCTGGCCAGGTATGCGATGTAGCCGACGAGGCGCAGGTGGCGGCGCTGTTCCGGGCCGCCTTGGCGCACTTGGGCGGGCTGGACATTCTGGTCAACAATGCTGGAGTGGCCGGCCCCACCGCGCTGCTGGAGGAGATGCAGTTTGCCGATTGGCAACGTTGCCTTGCGGTAAATCTGGACAGCTGCTTTTTGTGTGCCCGGGCGGCAGCGCCCATCCTGCGCCGGCAGGGCAGCGGCTCCATCGTGAACATGTCGTCCACCGGCGGGCAATATGGCTTTGCCCGGCGCGCGCCCTATGCGGCGGCCAAGTGGGCGATTCGCGGCCTGACCCGCACCCTGGCCCAAGAACTGGGCCCGGCCAATGTGCGGGTGAACTGCATCTGCCCGGGCTCGGTCAGCGGCGAGCGCATTGACCGCGTGATTGCCGCCGAGGCGGCCAAGACCGGCCAGAGCGAGGCCGCAGTGCGTGAGGGGCTGACCGCCATCTCATCGCTGCGCACGCTGATCTCGCCAGAGGACATTGCCAACACCATTTTGTTTTTGACCTCGGCCGCCGGGGCGCGGATTTCGGGCCAGGACATCACGGTGGACGGCCACACCGAGACCCTGTAGCGCGGCGACCAGCGTTCCGGTGACGCCCTCGACCAGGGCGGCCTGCACATTAAACCCCTGGGAGATGTAGAGTTCAGGCACGCTGGGCGCTCACACCGCATAATCGGGCCCATTTTGACAAGGCTGGAGCCACTACATGCGTCGTCCCCCCTTCACCCTCTGGCTGGCAAGTGCCGCCGTCTCAGCCTGCCTCGTGGCACCAGCGCAGGCCCAAGTGGCCACCGGTCTGCCCCTGTGGGAGCTGGGTGCCGTGGGCGCGGGGGTTTCACAGCCAGCCTACCCTGGCGCTGCAGAGCGAACCCAGCAGGCGCTGGTGTTGCCTTATTTGGTGTACCGAGGAGAGTTTCTGCGCTTGGACCGTGGCAGTGCAGGTATCCGGGCCATGAAGACACCCACCTTTGAAGTGGACATCGGTTTTTCAGGCTCACTGGGCTCCAAGGCCAGTGACACCGAGATGCGCCGTGGCATGGCAGACCTGGGTACCCTGGTCGAATTCGGGCCGCGCCTGAAGTGGAACCTCACCCCGGATACGGGTCCGAGCCGCTGGCAGGCTGAGCTGCCCCTGCGTGGCGTGTTTGACCTCAGCAACAACCTCACTCAGCGTGGCCTTACCCTCGAGCCAGAAATTAGCTTTTCACACCGCGAACCACAGGGTTGGTCTTACAGCACCAGCATCAGTGCTTTGATTGGAGACCAACGCCTGGCTGACACCTTTTACGGGGTCAGTGCCAGCGAGGCCACGCCCAGACGGTCAACTTATGCCGCGCAGGGTGGGCTGATTGCCTGGCGCCTGGCGGGCACGGTGTCGCGCCGGCTTGGGCCAGATGTGCGGCTGATTGCCTTCGGCCGCGCCGACAGCCTGGCCGGGGCCGCCAATCAAAGCAGCCCGCTGGTCGAACGTAACAGCGGCTTGAGCGTGGGCTTGGTACTGGCCTACACCTGGAAACAGTCCGAAAGCCGGGCCGCTGACTAGGCGCTAGCCATGAGCAGCGGGGGATGGTCCCGCTGACGGCACGTGATCAACCCAACGCTTCCCCTGCTGTATTCGTTCAGGCGTTGCCCCTACGCCATACGGGCGCGCTTGGCGCTGCACTATGCCGGCGTGGCAGTGAGGCTGCGCGAGGTGGCCTTGCGCGACAAGCCGGCAGACCTGCTGGCCATTTCACCTGCCGCCACGGTACCCGTGCTGCAATTGCCGGGCGGGCAGGTTCTGCTGCACAGCCTTGACATCATGCTTTGGGCTCTGGCGCAACAAGACCCCGACGACTGGCTGGGCCGGCATGACCGTCAGGGCGAGCTGTGGGTGCA
>RFWA01000051.1 GCA_009922295.1 Betaproteobacteria bacterium | reverse complement strand
ATCGCAAATTCGGGAATATAATACCGTGACTAATTGCCATACAGCTAAAAACAGCCTCTATTCCTCCTGCTGCGCCTAAGGTATGCCCTGTGAAGGATTTAGTGCTACTTGCATATGGCACCTTATCGCCAAATAGCTGTTGAACTGCCCTGCCTTCACTTTGATCATTTATCAAGGTAGCTGTGCCGTGTAAGTTAATGTAATCTATGTCGGTTATTTTAAGTCCCGCATTATCAATGGCCTGCTTCATTGCATTGTATGCACCTGCTCCATCTGGTGATGAAGCCGTTTGATGGTAGGCATCACAGGCGTTGGCAAATCCTTTTAGTTCAGCATAGGGCTTTTTTTGGTATTTATTCACCAGCCTTTCAGATTCAAGCACAACAAAACCTGCACCTTCACCCAAATTTGCCGGGGTATTCGCGCGTCGCAACCGGGCCTCAGGGATGGCAGGCGCCCCAAGCCAATCGAGGCCTGGGTCCCAATGCCTCAACCGCAGACAAAGCCGCCCGAATACTCCAATTTTTCAGAAGCATAACAAGGCTATATTCCATTCAAACGTGTGCTTATCCACATGGCTGTCTGAACATTTCCAACTGCAAAGGCGATTTATGCAAACTATTGCTCCCCTCTGGCTGTGGGCCACTTTTGGCGGCATCGTGTTGGTGTCGCTGCTGATTGACTTTGTGGTGCTCAAAAAACAGGGCGCGCAGGACATTGGCGTCAAGGCCGCGCTGAACTGGTCGCTGGTGTGGATTGCGCTGAGCTTTGTGTTCAACGGCCTGTTCTGGTGGGCCGTCAAGGACGCCACCGGCTCGGTGGAGGTGGCCAACACCAAGTCGCTCGAGTTTTTGACCGGCTACCTGATCGAGAAGTCGCTGGCGGTCGACAACATCTTTGTCTTTTTGTTGATCTTCACCTACTTTGCGGTGCCCACGGCGTTCCAGAAGCGGGTGCTGATGATCGGGATCATTGGCGCCATCGTGTTGCGCACCGTCATGATCCTGGTGGGGGGCTGGCTGTTGGCCGAATTCCACTGGGTGTTGTACGTGTTCGGCGCGTTTTTGGTGCTCACCGGCGTGAAGATGTGGTGGGCCGCCGGCAAGGAGCCCAACCTGGACGACAACCCCGCCCTGAAGTTGCTGCGCAAACTGCTGCCGGTGAGCAAGGGCTACGACGGAGAGAACTTCTGGACCGTGGAAAACGGCAGAAAAATTGCCACGCCGCTGTTCATGGTGATCTGCCTGATTGCGTTCACCGACGTGATCTTTGCGGTGGACTCCATCCCCGCCATTTTTGCCATCACCAGTGACCCCTTCATTGTGCTGACCAGCAATGTGTTCGCCATTTTGGGCTTGCGCGCCATGTACTTTCTGCTCGCCGCCGTGGCCGACAAGTTCCATCTGCTGAACTACGGGCTGGCCGTGATTCTGGTGTTCATCGGCACCAAGATGTGCCTGATCGATGTGTACAAAATCCCAGTGGGGGCGTCTTTGGGCGTGGTGGTGGGCATCTTGGCGGTGACCATGCTGCTGAGCGTGAGACGCGCCAAGGTCTGACCGAGGCCACAGGTTTTACAAGAGTCTTGGTAAGAAATTGTCTGCTTTTTTAATCTGCCCCGAGCTTCTATCGTGGAGGCCTTCGACCACCCACCAACCTCAAAAGGAGCGCCCACCATGAACAACCAGCCCTCAGCCTTGCCTTCTGGCTCCGCCCAAACCTACCCGGGCGATCTTTCTGCTTCTGGACAACACGAGGCATTGCATTCCAGCGATGTCAAACGGGTCCTGCGCAATACCTATGCGCTCTTGGCCATGACGCTGCTGTTCAGCGCTGGCGTGGCTGTCGCCTCGCTCACGCTGCAATTGCCGGCGCCCGGTTTGATACTGACGCTGGTGGGCTACTTTGGCCTGCTCTACGCTGTGCACAAGTTGCAGAACAGTGGCTGGGCGCTGCCCACCGTCTTTGCCTTGACCGGCTTCATGGGCTACACGCTGGGGCCGCTGCTGACCCATTCGCTGGCCCTGCCGGGCGGCGCCAACACCGTCACCCTGGCCCTGGCCGCCACAGGCGCTACTTTTCTGGCGCTGTCGAGCTACGTGCTGCTGACCCGGCGTGACTTCAGCTTCATGGGTGGATTTTTGTTTGTCGGCATGGTCATCGCGCTGATCGCTGGTCTTGCCAGTGTATTTTTTGACATGCCAGCGCTGGGCCTGGCCGTGTCCGCCATGGTGGCTTTGTTGTCGGCCGGCTTGATCTTGTTTGAGACCAGCCGCATCGTGAACGGCGGCGAGACCAACTACGTCATGGCCACGGTCAGCCTGTATGTGTCGGTCTTCAATTTGTTCACCAGCCTGCTGAGCCTGTTCGGGCTGGGCGGGTCGAACGACTGAGCGGCCCGGCCATGCCACGACCAGCCTTGCTACAGTAAATATAGCTGCATCGCCATATTTGACGGGGGCTTGAGCTTGATTTGATGTTTGAATACAGCGATATTGGCAAGTGCGTCTGGTAGCGAACAAAATTCAGGTCCAGTGTAAAGATGGGCAAGTGGTGAAGCACTCTGCGGCCAGAGGGGTGCGGGCCAGGTCGCGCTGGGCTTTGGCGTCATGGCCTTCCACATAGTCCACAGTGCCAAACAGGGCCAGCACTTGGAGCTGCTTGCGCCGCTGGATGTATTCCACCAGGGCCTGGGTCACTACGTGTTTTACTGCGACCCTGGCTCTCAGCCCACGACCGGTTGCCGCCCGCCGTTGTCGCCAAAAGCCTGTTCACGGTACAGGCCCAGCGCGCGCATCACCGGCAGGTCAGACAGGCAGAACAGGCAGGCATCATCGCTGGCTGACGCATTGACATGCTCGTGCCAGGCCCAACTGGGCACGCAAAAAATGTCGCGCTCTTGCCAGTCATAGCGTTGGCCATTGATGATGGAATGGCCTCGGCCCTTGGCCACGTGGTACAAAAAGCTGCCGGTGTGGCGGTGCGCCTGCGTGTGTTCGCCTGGGCGCAGCAGTTGCATGGACGCCCCCAGGGTGCGCATCACCGGGCCATTGGTGGCCGGGTTGACATACTCCATCAGCACGCCGTCAAAGGGCGAGCCGTCGCTGCAACTGGCGTACTGGTTCAGCGCCTCGTAGGTGGGCAGCCACTCGTACTTGAACATCGGGCTGTAGCCCTTGGTCCAATTACCGCCGCCGGGCGTTAGGCCGGGGTTGCCCCAGGTCTTGGTCATGTCGTCCACCGGGTAGGTCACAGCTTGCGACAGTTCGGGGTGCACTTCGAAAAAGTTCGCCTCCATGGCATTGACGAAGGGAATGTCAAGGCCGTCTTGCCAGATGCAGGGGCTGCCTTCGGGCGCCACGGCGTGCTCATGCCAGGTGCCGTTTGGGGTGAGCACAAAATCATTGGCGCCCAGTGTCATCTTGTGGCCGTCGACCACGGTGTAGGCGCCCGTGCCCTCCATGATGAAGCGTATGGCCGAGGCCGAGTGGCGGTGCGAATGGGCGATTTCGCCCGGGTTCATCACTTGCAGCCCGGCGTACAGCCAGCCCACTGCCGCCGAGACATCGCGCCGGCCTGGGTTGTTCAGGTAGATCACGCGCCGGCCAGCCTTCTCGGGCGTGACCAGCTCCAGCGACCGCAGCACCTGTGCCCGCAAAGCCTGATAGCGCCAGACCACCGGCACCGACTGCGACACCGGCTGCCAGGGCTCGATCTTGTTGGCCACGGTCCACAGGGCGCCAGCATGGTGTTGGTCCAGCTCGTCGTAGTACGCCAGCAGCTCGGGCGTGTCTTCAACATTCGCGCGACCCACCACGTCTTCGCGGTGATTTTCATGCTGCCTGGCCATGGGTGAGTCCTTATGCTTTATTTTGCGGGGCGGAACAAGGCGCAAAGCTTGTTGCCATCGGGGTCACGCAGGTAGGCCAGGTAAATTTTGCCGGTTGGACCTTCGCGAAAACCCGGTGGGTCTTCGCAGGTGGTGCCCCCGTTGGCGACGCCGGCGGCATGAAAAGCGTCACCCTGTTCGGCGCTTTGCACCGTAAATCCGATGGTGCTGCCATTGCCATGCGTGGCAGGTTCGCCATTGATGGGCGTAGTGATCGCAAAGGTGCCGCTTGGGCTGCGGTAAAAGTAACGGTTCTTGTTGGCAAACCCCGGGCCGAGCCCCAGCGTGCCCAAGAGCGCGTCGTAAAACTTCTTCGAGACTTCGAGGTCATTGACCCCGAGCATCACGTGACTGAACATGCATCTTCTCCATTGGTGCCCGATACCGGGCGAATGAAGAATGTTAGCGTAAGGTGGGTCAGGGTATTCCCGTGCGGGAGGGGTGTTGGCTTGAGACCCGAAGCTCTCCCGCCACGCTTTTCACGCAGCCTCCCTGCAGCCGAGCTCTTTGTTAACCCTTTGAGTTGATGCCGGGAACTTGGTCAGCTTGGATTCCGGGCGACGAGGGCGAGTGACGAGTTCTCCGCCACAGTTCGGGCACTGGCCGCCTAAGGTGCCCTCGGCACAGGCTGCGCAGAACGTGCATTCAAACGAGCAGATACGAGCCTCAAGGGACTCTGGCGGAAGGTCCTTGTCGCAGCACTCGCAGTTCGGGCGTAAATTAAGCATATCGCAGTCCTCTTTTTATCAACTTGAACAGATCACGGCCATCGCGGCAAACCGGCAAGGTAAAAAAAAGCCACCCGAGGGTGGCTTTGATCGAAGTGGCGCTTGCCACACTCGCTAGTTCTTACTTCTTGGCAGCTGGCTTTGCGGCCGGCTTGGCCGCATCAGGCTCCACGTCGGAGTAGTACTCGGAAATCGCCTTCCATTTGCCGTCCTGGATCTGCGACAGGCGCGAGGCGTTGCTGCCCAGGCGCTTGGTGGGTGAGAAACTGGCCGGTGCGCTGCCAAAGATGTCGGTGGGCAGGCTCAGGCTGTCCATCACCTTGATGAAGCTGTCTGTCGTCAGATTTTTGCCGGCCTTGGTGGCGGCGTTGGCAAAGGTGTTGATGATGGTGTAGCCATAGACTGAAAACACGGTGGCGTCTTCATTGAACTTGGTTTTGTACTTGTTGGCCCAGAACTGCAGCTGTGGGGTGAGGCCTTCGGTGTACGGGTTTTGCACCGTCATCGTGGCGTACAGCCCATCCATGGCTTTGCCGCCCAGCTTGTGGATCAGGTCGGTGTAGGAGGCACTGGAGCCGATGAAAATTGGGTTGTAGCCCAGCTTGCGCGCTGTACCGATGGTGCCAATGGTTTCGCGGATGATGGTGCCCAGCACCACCATGTCGCAGCCGCTGGACTGCAGCTTGGCCACTTGTGACGAGAAGTCGGTGGCGCCCCGTTTGTACGTGGTTTTTTCAGCGTAATCCATGCCGATGGTCTTCAGGCCGGCTTCGCCGCCCTTGAACACCTCCAGGCCGAAGTCGTCATCCTGGTACAGGGTGCAGACCTTTTTGGCGCCTTTTTCTTTGGCCAGCTTGGGCACGGCCTGGCGCATCTGGTCAAAGTAGGTGGCGGCGTAGGCGTACTTCAACCGTTCCAGCGGTTCATACATTTCGCGCGCAGCGGTGATCGGGAAAAAGTTGATCACGTTTTTTTCAAACTGCACGGGCATGGCGGCCAGGTTCTGGGCAGTCCCGATGTGGCCGACCATCATGAAAATTTTGTCCTGGTTCACCAGCTTCTGGGCAGCCAGAAAGGCCTTCTTTGGGTCGTAGCCTGAATCTTCAACCACCAGCTTGAGTTTGCGACCATTAAGGCCGCCCTGCTCGTTGATCTCGTCCACTGCCAGCAACATCCCGAGACGGGCCTGTTTGCCAAAGCCGGCCAGCGGGCCGGACAGGTCCTGGATTGAGCCCAGAGTGATTTCGGTGGCCGACACGCCTTGCAGCGGCACAGCCTTGTTTTGGGCCTGCGTCTGGCCGGCCAGCAATGCCAGCGTAGCGAGCAACAGGGTGGTTTTAGTCGTCAGTTTCATCTTCGGTCTCCTTAAAAAATCAACGGTACATGGCTTCAATTTGAGCGGTGTATTTCTGCTCAACCAGTTTACGCTTGAGCTTCATGGTAGGGGTGAGCTCCTCGTCTTCCGCGGTCAGCTGGTTTTCCAGCAAGAAAAACTTCTTGATCTGTTCTACCCGGGCAAATTTCTTGTTGACCCGGTCCAGCTCAGCCTGGATCAAGGCTTGGACTTCGGGCGCGCGGGTCAGGCTGCTGTAGTTGCTAAAGGGAACGTCCTGATCCTGCGCAAATTTTTCCACATTTTCCTGGTCAATCATGATGATTGCGGTCAAATACGGTCGCTTGTCGCCGATCACCACGGTATCGGTGATGTAGGGCGAGAACTTCAGGTCGTTCTCCAATTCGCTCGGGGTCACGTTTTTGCCACCAGCGGTGATGATGATGTCCTTCATGCGGTCTGTGATGCGGAAGTAGCCGTCCGAATCCACCGCGCCCACGTCACCAGTGTGCAACCAGCCATCAGCGTCAATCGCTTCGGCAGTCTTCTCGGGGAGGTTCAGGTAGCCGGCAAAGACGTTTTGGCCTCGTACCAGCAGCTCACCGGTGACAGGGTCGACCCGTACCTCGTTAAAGCCAGCTGCCGGACCAATCGAGCCCGGTTTGATGCGGTTGGCCGGTACGCCAGTGACGGCACCGCAGGTTTCGGTCATCCCCCAGACCTCCAACATGGGCACACCCAACGCCAGGTACCAGCGCACCAGGTCGGGCGAAATCGGCGCAGCGCCGGTGACCAGAAAGCGCGCACGGTGGATGCCGATGAGTTTGCGCACATTGTTCAGAGCCAGCCACTGCGCCAGCTGAAACTTGAACTTGAGCCAGGTGCTTACCGACTGACCGGCCAGCACCCGCTCGGCAATGGCGGTTCCCACGCCAATGCTCCAGCCATAGGCGGCTTGCTGAATGGCGCCGGCTTCTTTGAGCGAGATCATCACGCCGGAGTAAAACTTTTCCCAGACTCTGGGCACGGCGGTGAACACGGTGGGCGCAATCTCACGTACGTTTTCAGGGATGGTCTCGGGGTTCTCCACAAAGTTGAGGATAGAGCCGGTGTAGAGCGAAAAATATTCCCCGCCCATGCGCTCGGCAATGTGGCACAGCGGCAGAAAGCACATGCGCTCGTCGTGCTCATCCTGCGCCACCAGTGTGTTGTAACCGCGCACCGTGAACACCAGGCCGCGATGCAAGTGCATGGCGCCCTTGGGCCGGCCCGTGGTGCCCGATGTATAGACCAAAATGGCCAGGTCTTCAGGGCGGCAGCCCTCAATGCGTTGTTGCAGGGTCTCGGGGTGTTGCGCGAGTTGCGCCCGGCCGAGCGCGCGCAGGGCGTCCAGGCCGATCACGCCAGGGTCGTCCAGGTCGCGCAGGCCCTCCATGTTAAACACCACGATCTTGCGCAGCCCCGGCAATTGCGCGCGCACCTCAAGAGCCTTGTCGAGTTGTTCGTCGTCTTCCACAAACAGCATCGTGGTGCGTGAGTCCTCACACAGGTAGTGCACCTGGGACGCTGCATCAGTGGGGTAAATGCCGTTGGATACGCCACCGGCCGACAGCACCGCCAGGTCAGCCCAAACCCACTCCACCACCGTGTTACCCAGGATGGAGGCGCACTCGCCGCGCTCAAAGCCCAGGCTGAGTAGGCCGTAGGCGATCTCCCGCACCGCGTCGGCGGTCTGGTCCCAGGTCCAACTGCGCCACAGGCCCAAATGCTTTTGCCGCATCCAGACTTTGGGGCCGCGTTGCTTGACCGCATTCCAGAACATTGCGGGAATGGTTTCGCCTGCGAGCACGATGTCGTGGCAGGGCTGAATGCGGCGGGTGTCCCACAGACCCGGGCTTGGCTTGATGTTTATCGCCATGTTTTCTTCTTCTTCCAGCGGCGTTCGCCGCGCACGCCGTCTTCCTTAAGCCCCAGGTAGAACTCTTTGATGTCGTCTTTCTCGCGCAGGCGGGCACAGGTGTCTTCCATCACAATGCGGCCGTTTTCCAATACATAGCCGTAGTCGGAGGCATTGAGCGCCATGTTGGCGTTTTGCTCCACCAGCAAGATCGTGGTGCCGCGCTCTCGGTTGATTCGAACCACAATCTCGAAGATCTCCTTGGTGAGCTTCGGGCTGAGGCCCAAGCTGGGTTCGTCCAGCAAAATCAAGTCGGGGTTGGCCATCAGGGCCCTTGAAATGGCGAGCATTTGTTGCTGCCCGCCTGACAGCAGGCCAGCGTCTTGGGCGGCGCGCTCGCGCAGGATGGGGAAGTAGGCATACACCGCTTCGATGTCGGTGGCCACGCCGTCCCGGTCCTGGCGGGTGTAGGCGCCCATCAGCAGATTGTCTCGCACGCTGAGCAGCGGGAACACTTCGCGGCCCTCGGGCACATGGCTCAGGCCCTGTTGCACGATCAGGGCCGGGTCTTGCGCCGTGATGTCATTGCCCTTGAACTCGATCGAGCCCTTGCGCGGGTCGATGATGCCCGAGATGGTCTTGAGGATGGTGGTCTTGCCAGCGCCATTGGAGCCGAGCACGGTGGCTATTTCACCGCGACGCACTTGCAGGCTAACGCCACGAATGGCCTTGATCGGGCCGTAGGCGCTCTCCACATTGAGCAGCTTGAGCACAGGCAGGTCGCTCACGGGCGGTGGTGTGCTGCTCATGTGATGCTCCGGCGCAGTGAAGAGACATCATCCACCGAGCCCAGATAGGCCTCGATCACGCCGGGATCGGTCTGTACCTCTCGCGGTTTGCCCATGGCCAGTACCTCGCCCTGGTTCATGGCCAGCACCCGGTCCGATACCTTGGACACCAGGCTCATGTCGTGCTCCACCATCAGCACCGTGATGCCGAGTTCGTTCTTGATGTCTTGAATCCAGAAGGCCATGTCATCGGTTTCTTCGACATTCAGTCCAGACGAGGGCTCGTCGAGCAACAGCAATCGCGGCTCGGTGCAGAGCGCGCGGGCCAGCTCCACCACTTTGCGCACGCCATAGGGCAGGCCGGCCACCATGGAATCACGGTGGTGCTGAAGGTCAAGGAACTCAATCACTTCCTCGGCTTTTTGCCGCGCCTGCAGTTCGGCGTCACGCGTGGCGGCGGTGAACAGCAGGTCTTGCCAGAAGCCGCTCTTGCGCTGGGTGTGCCGCCCGATCAGCAGGTTGTGAAGTACCGTGGCATGCTCAAAAAGTTCGATGTTCTGAAACGTGCGGGCAATGCCCAAGCCGGCCACCGCTTGCGGCAGCTGCTCGGTCAGGCGGATCAGGCCCTGCGGGCCGAGGTAGTCGATCTCGCCCGTAGAGGGGGTGTAGATGCGGCTGATCAGGTTGAACACCGTGGTCTTGCCCGCGCCATTGGGCCCGATCAGGGTGAAGACCTCCCCTTGTTGGACATCAAAGCTGACCTTGTTGACCGCCAGCACCCCACCAAAGCGCACGCTCAGGTTGTTGGCGGACAAAAGCGTGGAGGCGGGCACGACCGGCGACGGGCCGCCCCTAGCTGGGAGGGCCCCCTCGGGGGGCAGCGCCGTACGCACAGCGACAAGCGTGGGGGCGATCATCTCAATCTGTCCGATTTCTGGAAGGATTTCTGCCGCTTAAACATGCCTTTGCGGTAGAACGGGAACAGTTGCAGGTAGGTACGCACCTTGAGCCAGCGGCCATAGAGTCCCATGGGCTCAAACAGCACAAAGGCGATCAGCACCACGCCGTAGACCAGCGCTTGCAAGCCCGGTGCCTGGCCGACGGCAGCTGGCAGGTAATCCTTGAGCATGGCTATCGCCTGCGGCATGGAGATCAAAAAAAGTGCGCCTAAAAAAGCCCCGTGCACCGAGCCCAGCCCGCCAATGACGATCATCAGCAGCAGGTCAATCGACTGCAGGATGTTGAACTGGTCCGGCGAGATGAACTGCAGCTTGTGTGCATACAAGGCGCCGGCCACGCCCGCCAGCGCCGCTGAGATGGCAAACGAGAGGGTCTTGTAGTGCGCCAGGTCGATGCCCATGCTCTGCGCCGAGATTTCGGAGTCGCGGATGGCCACAAAGGCCCGACCAGTCGGGCTGCGCAGCAGGTTCAGGATGCCCAGGGTGGACACCACCGCGACCAGAAGGCAGAGAAAGTAAAAGGATTCGCCGCTGTCCAAGGTCCAGCCCAGCATGCTGGGCTTCTTGATGTGGATACCTGCATTGCCCCCTGTGATCGACTCCCAGCGCGCCAGCACCTCTTCCACGATAAAGCCGAAGGACAGCGTGGCCATGCCCAGGTAAATGCCCTTGACCCGCAGCGCCGGAAGGCCCACCACAAAACCCACTGCTGCTGACAGAGCCGCGGCGCCAGCCAGCGCTAGCGGAAACGGTACGCCAGCGTTGGTCAGTACCGCCTGGGCATACGCGCCCACCCCGAGAAATGCCGCGTGCCCTAGCGAGAACAGCCCGGTGTAGCCCGCCAGCAGCATCAAGCCCAGGCCGGCCACGGCATAAATCAGCACAAAGGTGAGCTGCGCCAACCAGTACTCGGCCACCAGCCAGGGCGCGCCCAGTAAAAGCAGCAGCAGGGCGCCGTACCAGAACAGCTGACCGCCATGTTTGGCCAGCCGGATGTCCTGCGCATAGTCGGTCTTGAAGATGAAGCGCATGTCAGACCTTTTTGCGCAGCTTTTCGCCAAACAGGCCTGTGGGTTTAACCACCAGCATGATCAGTACCACGATGTAAGCGGCCGTGTCCTTGAAGCCATCCGGCAGGTAAAACCCCGACAGCGATTCCACCAGCCCGATGACCAGCCCGCCTACGATAGCGCCAGGCAGGCTGCCAAAGCCGCCCACCACCGCTGCCGGAAAGGCTTTGAGGCCAATAAAGCCCATGTTGGCGTGCACAAAGGTGATGGGCGCCAGAAGTAGGCCGGCAATGGCAGCCACGGCGGCGGCCAGGCCCCATGCAATGCCATTGAGTCGCTTGACCGGTATGCCCATGTAATAGGCCGCCAATTGGTTTTGAGAAGCCGCCTGCATGGCAATGCCCAGTTTGCTGTATCGAAACAGGACAAACAGCAAGAGGCATAAAACGGCTGTGGCGACGATCACCACCATTTGCTCCACATTCAGTATCAGGCCTGACACCTTCCAGATCTCGTCCTTATAGGGCACGGGCAGGGTGTGGGTATCGGTGCCGATATTGGGCACCATGGTAATCAGGCCGCGCGCCACATAGCCAATACCGATGG
>RFWA01000006.1 GCA_009922295.1 Betaproteobacteria bacterium | reverse complement strand
GCGCTGTTTCGTGTGATGGCGGTGCTGGTCATCGTGCCCATGGTTGCAACCACATTGACGGAGGGTCTGCCCATGTGGGCAGTCTTGATCGTGTCTACCCTGTTTTTCACTTGCATGAGCGGTCGCATGATTCCCGGCATGGCCATCATTGCTTCTTGCGCCAACCCGGCACTGCGCGGCACCTTCATGGCGCTCAATTCGTCGGTGCAGTCTGGCGCCATGGGGGTTGCGGCCTTTATTGGCGGCAGCCTGATCAGTCGGGATGCCAATCATCTGGTGCAGAACTACTGGATGGCTGGCCTGGTAGGGGCTTGTGCCAGCCTGGCAGCTATGGCGTTAGCGGGTCGTCTGGACATGCACCAGCGCCCGGCGGGGTAATTCAGAAGGCATAAAACGGGCCAGTTCCCACTGTCGATGTTTCTTTTTCGATACCCAAAAACACGCGACGGCCGTAGAAAAATGGCAATCCCCAATCAAAACTTTGAGAGTCGCCAAAGGTTCCCGCCAAAGTGGGTAATACGGCATTAGCTGGGCTTGCAAACAGCTGCAGGGCATTGTCCACGGCAAGGTTGACGGGCGCCGTCGCGCCGGTGGTGCCGATCATCGATGCTGATCTGTTAATCCGGGTGGGCGGACAATAAAAACGAATGGGCTCGCTGCCGGTGCACAGGGGGATTGAGGTGGCATCAAAGAAAAGTGCGTTGGAACCCGTGTCAAGAAAGCTGTTGGTCAACGGCTGACCCGACAGCACGGTGGTGATCCGACCAGTGATGCTGGTGCTAAGGACGCTGGCTGGGACATCCTGGTTGTTGGCCTGAGTGCCAATACCAAAAACCAGAGTGCCGTTGAGCCTGATGGCGCCAGATGGGTCAACCGGGGGCAGGTTCAACACAAAGCCGTTGTTATCGCCGCTGAAGCGGGGAACCGGGTTGCTGACTTGCTGGATCAGGCTAGCCACCGAAGCCTGTGCCGCCGTACAACTGGCCGTGGTGCAACGGAAGTAGTAGCCATTACGCGGGTTGGTCACGCAGTTTGAGCCGCAATCCTGTTTGAAGAGGCTGAGGCCCAGCACCCCATTAGCCCCCAGGCTGGCGACCGAGTTGAGCGGCAGCCCTGTCGCACAGTTCGCACTCAGGGCCGCCGTAGCCGGGTCACCGATCAGTTGTGTCGGGAGGGTGCTGGCCGTTTTGCCACCCAGCTTCAGGTCGAACCCTGCAATTGGACCCCAGGCAAAGCTGGTGTCTACGAACTGGATGCAGTTCAGCAAAGGAAATCCCTGCGCACTCAACTGAAGGTTAAGTTTGAGGTCAGGGCGGATCACCGATGCCAAAAGGCGCAAGCCGGTGGAGCCGGTGTCCACCAGCACATGGTTAATGGTCTGGCATTGGCTGCTGCTGCCGGGCTCACAGATGGTGACGCTGGTGTAGAGCCGGTTGACGCTGTTACCGGTCGGGCCCCGGTCGACGGTGACGGCGATGGCATTGTTGCCGGCTGGCACCTCCACCGTCGGTAGGTTAGCTGGTACGCTACTGCCGCCGCCACAGGCTGCGATCCAGACCGACAGCAGTGTGACGGTAATCCATTGAACAAAGTTCTTAACCGAGCAATTCATGGATATTGACGCCGACGGGCACCAAGGCAGGGACATACGCATGGCCAGAAAAGTGGCCCATGCGGCCGCTGGAGCGCAAGACCAGACCTTGCTGCGCCAAGTTAACGGGTCCGCCGCGCAGGCCTGTTTGGCGGGATGCTTCGATGTGGCGATGGAAAATGTGGATGTAATCTCCCAGAATGGACCTTAGGTCGGGCAGCACCGGGCCGCGCCAGCTCACAGCAAAGACCCGTCCGGCGGGCGTTACAAATTCTTGCACCTGAGTTCCGTTGTCGAGCAAGCTTTCCGTAATCGTGTAAGCAGCGTTGATACTTCTTGTGCCGTTGTCCGCAGTTGCAGGCGCTGCCCCGAGCGTTGCCAGACCGGTACGGCCTAGACACGCCAATACCAGTGCGACCAGCAGCCTGCGCCAAGTTAAGCTCGCTGCAGCTTGAGGTTGGACTGTCGAATTCATAAGCCTAAATATAGCCTGCCAAGGCCGTCTTGATAGGGACGCCACCTCAGTAATTTGCAACCGTGACGGACTGGCAAGAGATTAGCGCTGTGATTGGCGGTGTAATAGCGCCATGCACATCAATCCCTTGCTGAGCTTGGACGTCTGCCTTGAGCCCGTCTGAGCTGACCCAGGCCGCGCTGGCCTCATTTGAGCAAGTGCTGTCGGGTACGCCGGGTTTTCGCGCGCGACCTGGCCAGCAGGCCATGGCCCAGCGAATTGCCAGCGCCATGGCCACCGTGACTTTGGGCGAACACCCTGAACCGGTTGGGGCGGTCAGTGTGATCCAGGCCGGCACCGGCGTTGGCAAGTCGGCCGCCTACGGGGCCACCATGGTGGCGCTGGCGCTGGCGCTCAAGACCCGACTGGTCATCTCCACGGCCACGGTGGCTCTGCAGGAGCAATTGATGACCAAAGACCTGCCCGCTCTGGCGGCAGTGCTGCAGACCCCATTTGTATTTGCGCTGGCCAAGGGCCGTGGCCGCTATGTGTGCAAGTTCAAGCTCGACCGCCTGAGCGGCGGCACCATTGAGGGCGCGGAGGACGAGTTGTTTGGCCCAGACGACGATGTTCCCCCGCCCACCGCGGCTTATGGCCGCCAACTCCGCGGGGATGATCCTCAGGCGAGACGTGACACGCTGTATGCCACGCTGTCTATCGCATTGGCGGGCGGCCACTGGGACGGCGACCGGGACAATTTGCCCGAGCAACCCGAGGCCCAGGACTGGGCCACCGTGGCCGCCGAGCGCCACACCTGTACGGCCCGTCACTGCCCGCGCTACCGGGACTGCAGTTACTACCAGGCACGCAGCCGCTTGGCGGAGGCGCAAGTGATCGTGGCCAACCACGACCTGGTGTTGGCCTCGGTTGGCATGAAGACCCTGCCCGAACTCGACAACTGCTTGTTGGTCTTTGATGAGGGCCATCACTTGCCGGCGGTGGCCTTGCGCCAGTTCTCCAGCGCCATGGACCTGTCCAACCTGCGCTGGCTCGATAAGCTGCCCAGGGCCCTGCGCGAGGTCAGCGGCAAAATTCAGATGGAGCTGGCGCAGGACGTCGACACACTGGCGCAGCAACTCAAAAGTGCATTGAATGACCTGGCTCGCCTGCTGATGGACCGCCTGAGCGTCGAATCAGCCGGGTACAACAGCCTGCATCGGCTGCGGCATGGTGCCTTGCCACCCGAACTACAGGCGCCCCTGGCCTTGGTGCAAGGCCATGCCGCTGGCTTATCCGCCGCGCTGGAGGAACTAGCCAGCGAACTGAAACGCATGGTCCGCGAAGACCCAGCTCAGGCGCTGGGCTGTGCTTTGATGTATGCCCGGCTGGGGCAGTTGGCGCCGCGCCTGCTTGCGGTCGCCCACACCAGCAGTTTGCTGCTGACCCACGGCGATACGCCGCTGGCCAAGTGGTTCGAGGCTGACACCAGCTCAGGCCTGGTGGTGGTGAGCGCCCATGCCTGCCCGATTGTGCCGGGCGATCTGCTGCGCCAGCACCTGTGGCGGCAGGTCCGGGCAGCGGTGATTACATCCGCCACTTTGACCAGTTGCGGCAGCTTTGACTATTTTTTGCAGGAGGCCGGGTTGGACGGGCAAGCCCATGTGACAACGCTGGCGGTGGACAGCCCCTTTGATTACCGGACCCAGGGGCGATTGGTGGTGGTGGAAACGGCTGCTGACCCGCGCGACGCACCAGCGTATACCCGCGATATGGTGGCTGAGCTGATGACGGACTTGCGACAAGTCAGCCATGGCGCGTTGGCTCTGTTTACCTCCAGGCTGCAGATGAGGGCAGCGATCGATGCGCTGGATCCGGCCTTGCTGACCTGTGTTCTGGTGCAGGGCCAGCTGTCCCGCAGCCGCCTGCTGGCGGCACATCAGGCCCGTATCGAAGCTGGTCAAGCCTCCATTATTTTTGGCTTGCAGTCGTTTGGTGAAGGCCTGGACCTGCCAGGTCGGCTGTGCGAAACCGTGTTTATCGCCAAGCTGCCCTTCAGTCCTCCGGCCGACCCGGTGGAGGAGGGCCGGGCCGAGTGGCTGAAAACGCTCGGACGTGATCCCTTTGCCGAGTTGGTGGTGCCCGCGACGGGTGTTCGCCTGCTCCAGTGGACTGGCCGCGCCATTCGCACCGAGGAAGACCAGGCCACGGTGGTCTGCTATGACCGGCGTCTGCTGCAACAGGGTTATGGCCAGCGCATGCTAAGCGGCCTGCCGCCGTACGCTTTATCGCGCCGCAGCGCACAGACTCAAGCCTGAAGTTCAAGACCTTGTGCTGGACGCCACCCACCACGCCGTGCGATCGGTGGGGCGACATCGACTGATCGACAGCAAGGCTGGGTAGGTCAGCCTGAGCTTGGGGCTGGCCAGGTTAACAAGGTTAATCCAGCGCGCGCCGGCGCCGCCAGCTGCTTGAGCAGCAGGCGGTAAGTGTCCAGGTCAAAGGCCAGGCTGTTGCGGCTTGTCTTGCCGGTGCCAGCAGCCAGAGCTTCTGCCAAACTGTTGTCGTCGTACACCGTGGCCAGGTGGCACCACTGGTCAAACAGGTGGACCTCTGTGCGGCCGCGCGCCGTGTCGACCTCTCGCAGGCCGATCGGCCCGGCATAGGGCCAGATTCGCAGCTTTTGCTCTGCAAGCGCCAATTCCAGTCGCAGCCGGTGCCGTTCGGGCTTTTCCTCGCCGCAACAGACGCCCTTGCAGCGACCCACTTGATGGGCAAAACAGCGGCCCTGGCCAGACTCCAAGCCCAGCGCCTGCAGGCACAGGCCATGCGCGTCTGCCAGCTCGCGCAGCGCGTCCTGGGCCTGCCGGCGCGAGCGGTAGACGCCGTACAGTTGGCCAAATTGCGCTGGTTCAAAGTCGGCACCGCTGACCAGCGTGGTCAGGGGCCGCACCTTGGGGTTGTCGTCCAGGCGCCAGGCGCACAGGGCGCGTTCGCGTCGAAGTTGCCGGTTGTGGACTGGCTGCATGTCTTTCACGAGCCGGGCTTCTAGGAGAAGGGCACCCAGTTCGCCCGCGGTTTCACGCCACTCCACGCGGCGGATCTCCTGCGCCATGCGCATCTCGCGCGGCTGACGGCTAGCCGCCTGAAAATGCGACATCACCCGGCTGCGTATCGTCACGCTTTTGCCAATGTAGAGTGGCAGTGGTCCTTCGCCATAAAACAAGTACACGCCAGGCCCCTCCGGGATGTCCGTGATCCGGGTGTCCAGCTGGGGTGGCAGGGCGGCACTGCCTTGCAAGAGGGCTTGTGCCTGCTGGCGCAGGGTATCAGCGCCCAGCTCCGCCCCGGCCAGGCGCAGCCAGGCCAGCACCATGTCCACATCGCCCATGGCGCGGTGCCGGGCCTGGGTCTGCAGGCCGTGTCGCTGCATGATGGCATCAAGCCCATGGCTGCGGTGCTGCGGGTACAGCAGGCGTGACAGTCGCACGGTACAAAGTGTGCGGGTTTTCAGGGTGATGTCGGCGCGGGCAAACTCATGGAGTAAAAAACCGTGGTCGAAGCGCACGTTATGCGCCACCAACACGGCGCCCTCCAGCAAGCTCAGCAGGGTGCTGGCGACCTCGTCAAAACCGGGGGCTTCAGCCACCATGGCGTCGCTGATGCCGGTCAGGCTCTGGATGAAGGGTGGAATTCGGCCGCCCGGGTGCACCAGGGTGCTCCAGCGGGCTACTTCCTGACCGCCCTCCATGCGAACGGCGGCAATCTCGGTGATGCGGTCGCGCACCGGGTTGCCGCCGGTGGTTTCCAGGTCAAGCAGCAGGTAACAGGGCAGCATCGCGGGCGCAGGCGGCAAGCCGCGGCCAATCAGGTGATGTCGATGGCGTGGATGGAGAAGGCCCCCGCCCGCCGGTCGGCAAAGTAATGCTCCAGCGTTTCCTTCACGGTGCGAAAGGCAATCTCGTCCCAGGGGATCTCATCCTCGGCAAACAACCGGGCCTCGATCGTTTCAAAACCGGGGTTGAAGCGGTCGCTCAGCAGCCGGGCTCGGTAAAACAGGTGCACTTGGCCCACGCGCGCTACGTTCACCAATGAGAACAGGCCCTCCAGCTCAAACTCGGCACCAGATTCTTCCACCGTTTCCCGGGCCGCGCCTTCAGCCACCGTCTCGTTGAGTTCCATAAAGCCGGCTGGCAGTGTCCACTTGCCCCAGCGCGGCTCAATGTTGCGTTTGCAGAGCAGGACCTTGTCGCCCCAGATGGGCACGGTGCCGACCACATTGAGCGGGTTCTCGTAATGCACGGTGGTGCAGGCGGTGCAAATCGCACGCTCCTTGGTGTCGCCATCATCCGGGATGCGGTACACCACGCTGGTGCCGCATTTGCGGCAGTGCTTGATCGGTTCGCGCAGCATACCCGCCCGGTCTCAGCGCACCTGCAGCGTGATCGGCGTCAGGCCGGTCACCGTGCCGTGCAGCGTGTCACCGGCTACCACGGCGGCAACGCCCTCCGGGGTGCCGGTGTAGATCAGGTCGCCGGGCTGCAATTCCCACGCGGCTGACAGGTGCTCAATGGTTTCGGCAATGTTCCAAATCAGCTTGCTGACCTGGCTGCGCTGGCGGTCCTGGCCGTTCACCTTCAACGCAATCTCGGCGGCAGTCACGTCGCCGGCCTGGGCCGCCGGGGTGATGGGGCCGATCGGGGCTGAGTGGTCAAAGGCCTTGCCGATGCACCAGGGGCGGCCCTGCTTCTTCATCTCGTTCTGCAGGTCGCGCCGTGTCATGTCCAGGCCGACCGCGTACCCAAAAATGTGCCGGTGCGCATCGGCAGCCTTGATGTTCTTGCCGCCGGTGCCGATCGCCACCACCAGCTCGATCTCATGGTGCAGGTTGGTGGTCAGGCTTGGGTAGGGCAGGGAGGCAGTCTCCCCTGGATTCACCACCACGACCGCATCCGTGGGTTTGAGAAAAAAGAAGGGCGGTTCACGACCCGTAAAACCCATCTCCTTGGCATGCTCTTCGTAATTGCGGCCGACGCAGTAGATGCGGTGTACCGGGAAGCGGGCCTCTGTACCCAAGACTGGCACGCTGATTTGTGGTGCGGGCGTAACGACAAAACTCATAAAAAACCTTTCAAGGGAGAATACTGGACCGACTTGGGAATGGGCTGACTACTGCGACTGGCAGGTTGTTTTGTCGGCAGCCCCGCTCAATCAGCCGGCCTCAGCTTGACCGGGTCACGAGCTCAAAATGTTCCACCACGGGTGGGCTGGCAAAAAACGGCCCGACGATGGCGCGCCATTGGGCAAACGCCTCCGACTGTCGAAAGCCGACGGTGTGGTCTTCCAGCGTGTCCCAGAAAATCTGCAGGATGTAACGCTCTGGGCTCTCCGTACCACGGTTGACCTTGAAGCCGGCAAAGCCCCTGGCATGGCTGATCACCGTGCGCAAGCCCCGTTCAATCGCTTCCTCAAAAGCGGCGTTCTGTCCGGGCGGGATGCGGATGTCGGCAAGTTCAAGAATCATCAAGGTGCTCCAGGCGTTTAACAAGACTGCTTAGTCTAGCTGCTGAGCATTCCAGGCGTTATCCTTGCGTGCATGAAATTGCACAACTATTTCCGCTCCTCCGCTTCGTTCCGCGTGCGCATTGCGTTGGAGCTCAAAGGTCTGTCCTACCAGTACCTGCCGGTGCATCTCGCGCGTGGTGACCACAAAAAAGAGGCCTATGCCAGCCTGGTGCCTGACGCCCTGGTGCCGATGCTTGAAGTCGATGGCCTGCGCCTGTCGCAGTCGATGGCCATCATCGAGTACCTGGACGAGACCCGGCCCACCCCGCCGCTGTTGCCTGCAGATGCCGCTGGCCGGGCCCGGGTACGCGCTCTGGCGCAGTCGATCGCCTGCGAAATTCACCCGGTCAACAACCTGCGGGTGCTCAAATACTTGAGCAAAACGCTGGCTTTGGACGACGACCGCAAAAACACTTGGTACCGCCATTGGGTGCGCGAAGGCCTGGAAAGCTTTGAGCGCCAGTTGGCCCAAGGACCAGCTGGTCGGTATTGCTTTGGCGACTCGCCCACATTGGCCGACTGCTGCCTGGTGCCCCAGATCTTCAATGGCCGCCGGTTTGATACTAATTTGGATGGACTGCCTCGCACCATGGCGGCTTTTGACGCCTGCATGGCGCTGCCGGCCTTTGACAGGGCTCAGCCGGTCAACTGCCCGGACTATGAAGCCTGACGCTGACCAACTATGAACCCAGATTGGTTGCAGCCACAGTGGCCCGCGCCGGCCCGGGTGCAGGCCCTCTGCACCAGCCGCAATGGTGGCAGCTCTGGCGGCACCTACGACAGCTTCAACCTGGGTGACCATGTTGGCGACGCGCCCGCGGCGGTGGCTGACAACCGGGCAACCTTGGCCAAGGTCTTGGGTGTGCGACCGGTTTTTTTGTCCCAGGTGCATGGCGTCGCGGTGGCGGCGCTCACCCCGGATAGCCCCGACGGACAAGTGGCAGACTCCGGCATCAGCTGCCAGACGGGCGTGGCCTGCACCATCATGGTGGCCGATTGTCTGCCGGTCTTGCTGACCGACCTGCAGGGCCGCCGCGTGGCTGCGGCGCATGCCGGCTGGCGTGGTCTGGCCGGCGCTGGTGGCCAGGGTGTGCTGGAGAGTACTTTTAAGGCTTTTCGGGCTCCAGCCCCTGATGGTATTGGGGTTGTAGCTACTGAAATCATAGCGTGGCTCGGGCCCTGTATCGGGCCTAAAGCCTTTGAGGTGGGTGACGAGGTTCGCCAGGCTTTTGTGGCCCATCACCCGGCGGCAGCCGACATGTTTGCAGCCGGGGCGCCGGGCAAGTGGTGGGCTAACTTGGCGGGCCTGGCCCGTCAGCGGCTGGCGGTTTTGGGCGTGCAGCAGGTGTTTGGCAATGACGGCAGCCCAGCGTGGTGCACCGTCAGCCAACCGTCACGGTTCTTTTCGCACCGGCGCGACCGGGTCAGCGGCCGCATGGCCGCCTGTATCTGGCTGGTCTGAGGCTGGGGGCACAGCCCAGTCAGCAGCTTCGCGGGCCTTGATGGCCCGCCGCCGCGCCGGCGTGCCCATCACATACATTACCAGGGCGATGGGCCCGGCCCCGTAAAGCAAAAAGGTGATGACTGCACCCAGCAGCGTACCGCTCGGGCTGTTGGCTTCTGCCACCGCCATCATCACGGTCACGTACAGCCAGGCGATGGGGACAATGTACATGTGAAAAAATAGCGTGAGGGGTGGAAAACTGTCAGTTTCTAGAAGGGCTTGCCCTGCGATACTCGGGTTTCTACTGATATGCAAAAAATACAGAAGGCCAAGTATGACGGAGAACACCCAAGCATTATGGGCGCAATCGGCAAAGCAGTTTCAGGATGCACTCTCTGAAAACTGGGCAAAAACCTTCCAATCGTTCCAAAACATGGACATGGGTGGCTTGGCCGGCGGCCTGCCCACATCGCCTGCCTCAGCGCCACAAGTGCACTTCTCACAAGATAAGCTGCAGGCCTTGCAAGAGCAGTATCTGAAAGACGCCAGCGCCCTCTGGGCCAGCGGTCTGCAGGGCACGACCCCATTCAAAGACAAGCGCTTTGCCGCCCAGGCCTGGAGTACCAACCCGGTTGCTGCCTTCTCGGCCTCGGCCTACCTGCTCAATGCGCGTACCTTAATGGGCATGGCCGATGCGGTGGAGGGCGACGCCAAGAGCCGCGCCCGCATTCGCTTTGCCGTGGAACAGTGGATGGCCGCCAGCGCGCCCAGCAACTTTCTGGCCTTCAATGCGGACGCCCAACAAAAAGCCATTGAGACCAACGGTGAGAGCATTGCCAAGGGCCTGCAGAACATGATGCATGACATGCAGCAAGGCCATGTGTCCATGACCGACGAGAGCCTGTTTGAAGTCGGTAAAAACGTGGCTACCACCGAGGGCGCGGTGGTTTTTGAGAATGAGTTGTTTCAACTGATTGAGTACAAACCGCTGACCGCCAAGGTCTACGAAAAACCTTTTTTGCTGGTGCCGCCCTGCATCAACAAGTTCTACATCCTAGATCTGCAGCCTGAAAACTCGCTGATCCGCTATGCCGTGGCGCAGGGCCACCGCACCTTTGTGCTCAGCTGGCGCAACCCGGACGCTACCCTGGCCCACAAGACCTGGGACAACTATGTAGAAGACGCTGCTATCAAAGCAATAGCTGTCACGCAAGAGATCACGGGGGCTAAGGCCATCAATGCCCTGGGCTTTTGCGTGGGCGGCACCATTCTTGGCACGGCGCTGGCGGTGCTGGCGGCGCGCGGCGAAAAGCCGGTGGCCAGTGCCACGTTTCTGACTGCCTTGCTGGATTTCACCGACACCGGCATTCTGGATGTGTTTATTGACGAGGCCTTTGTCAAATACCGTGAGCAAGAGATGGGCAAGGGGGGTCTGCTCAAGGGGCAGGACCTGGCGTCCACCTTCAGCTTTTTGCGTCCAAATGACCTGGTCTGGAACTACGTGGTGGGCAACTACCTCAAGGGTGAAACACCACCGCCCTTTGACCTGCTGTACTGGAACAGCGACTCCACCAACCTGCCCGGGCCGTTTTATGCCTGGTACCTGCGCAACACCTACCTTGAAAACAAGCTGTGCAAGCCAGGCAAGGTCACGGTCTGTGGCCAAAAAATAGACTTCCGCAAGCTCGACCTGCCGGTCTACATCTACGGCTCGCGTGAGGACCACATCGTGCCGATTGGTGGGGCTTACGCATCGACCCAGCACCTGCCCGGCAAGAAACGCTTTGTCATGGGTGCCTCCGGCCACATTGCCGGCGTGATCAACCCGCCGGCCGCCAACAAGCGCAGCCACTGGGTTCGCGAAGATGGTAAATTTCCCGCCACGCAAGTCGACTGGCTGGCTGGCGCTACCGAACACGCCGGCAGCTGGTGGACTGACTGGGCCGCCTGGCTGACGAGCCACGCCGGCAAACAAATCGCCGCGCCCAAGGCCTACGGCAAAGGGAAGTACAAAGCCATCGAAGCCGCCCCGGGCGGCTACGTCAAGGCCAAAGCCTAATTCATTCATTCAGGAGACATAACTATGCAAGATATCGTGATCGTTTCAGCAGCCCGCACTGCGGTGGGCAAATTTGGCGGCACCTTGGCCAAGACGCCGGCGCCTGAACTGGGGGCAGCGGTGATCAAGGCCTTGCTCGAACGGACTGGCCTGGCACCCGATCAGGTGGGTGAGGTCATCATGGGCCAGGTGCTGGCGGCCGGCGCCGGCCAGAACCCGGCGCGTCAGGCCCTGCTCAAGAGCGGCATTGCCAAAGAGTCGCCTGCACTCACCATCAACGCCGTTTGCGGCTCTGGCCTGAAAGCCGTGATGCTGGCCGCGCAAGCCGTGGCCTGGGGTGATAGCGAGATCGTTATCGCCGGCGGCCAGGAGAACATGAGCGCCAGCCCGCACGTGCTGATGGGCAGCCGCGACGGCCAACGCATGGGCGACTGGAAAATGATCGATAGCATGATCGTCGATGGCCTGTGGGATGTCTACAACCAGTACCACATGGGCATCACCGCTGAAAACGTGGCCAAGGCCCACGGCATTAGCCGCGACATGCAGGACGCGCTGGCCCTGGCCAGCCAGCAAAAAGCTGCTGCCGCCCAAGACGCCGGCAAATTCATTGACGAGATCGTGCCTTTCAGCATTGCCCAGAAAAAGGGGGATCCGCTGGTGTTTGCGGCCGACGAATACCTGAACCGCAAGACCAACGCCGAAGCGCTGGCCGGCCTTCGCCCCGCGTTTGACAAGGCTGGTGGCGTCACTGCCGGCAATGCCTCGGGCCTGAACGACGGCGCTGCCGCCGTGATGGTGATGACCGCCAAAAAAGCTGCCGCGCTGGGCCTCACGCCCCTGGGCCGTATCGCCAGCTTTGCCACCAGCGGGCTGGACCCGGCGCTGATGGGCATGGGCCCGGTGCCGGCTTCGCAAAAAGCCCTGGCCCGCGCCGGCTGGAGCGCGGCCGACCTGGACTTGTTGGAAATCAACGAAGCCTTTGCCGCTCAGGCCTGCGCCGTCAACCAGCAAATGGGCTGGGACACCAGCAAGGTTAACGTCAACGGTGGCGCGATTGCGATTGGTCATCCCATCGGGGCGTCTGGCTGCCGTATTCTTGTCACCCTGCTGCATGAGATGCAGCGGCGCAATGCCAAAAAAGGCATTGCCAGCCTGTGCATTGGCGGCGGCATGGGTGTGGCCCTTACCATCGAGCGCTAAGCGGCGCACGTCCCCCAGTTTCGAGTCAATTTATAACCAAGAGGAGAACATCATGAGTCAAAAAGTCGCGTACGTCACCGGTGGCATGGGTGGCATCGGAACCGCCATCTGCCAACGTCTGCACAAAGAGGGTTACAAGGTCATCGCCGGCTGCGGCCCCACGCGTGACCACGCCAAGTGGATCGCCGAGCAGGCCGCCCACGGCTACACCTTCTACGCATCGGTCGGCAATGTCGGCAACTGGGATTCTACGGTCGAGGCATTCACCAAGACCAAAGCCGAGCATGGCAGCATCGACGTGCTGGTCAACAACGCCGGCATCACCAAAGACCGCATGTTCATCAAAATGACGCGCGAAGACTGGGACGCGGTGATCGAAACCAACCTCAACTCCATGTTCAACGTCACCAAACAAGTGGTGGCCGACATGGTGGAAAAGGGCTGGGGCCGCATCATCAACATCTCATCGGTCAACGGCGCAAAAGGCCAAGCCGGACAGACCAACTACTCGGCGGCCAAGGCGGGCATGCACGGCTTCTCGATGGCGTTGGCGCAAGAACTGGCCACCAAGGGCGTGACGGTCAACACCGTGAGCCCGGGCTACATCGGCACCGACATGGTCAAGGCCATCCGCCAGGACGTGCTCGACAAGATTGTGGCTACCGTGCCCGTCAAGCGCCTGGGCGAACCCAGCGAGATCGCCTCGATCATTGCCTGGCTCGCGTCGGATGAAGGCGGCTACGCCACCGGTGCCGATTTCTCGGTCAACGGCGGCTTGCACATGGGCTAAGCGTTAATCTGGCAGCACCCTGAAAAGCCCGCTCACGCGGGCTTTTTTTCGCCTGCCGCTCGGGTGAGGGCTTGGCGCCAACGCTACACTGAAGCCGATGTCTGCTGACACGTTTTTTCTCAACCTAGACGCTCCCAACCCATGACCCGCCACCACCTGTACGCCATCGGCAACGCCCTGGTCGATTCTGAATACGAAGTCTCAGACCAGCAACTCCAGACTATGGGGGTAGACAAGCGGCACATGACGCTGATTGATGCGCCAAGACGCACCGAACTGCTGGGGCACTTGCACGGCGCCAAGTCCCGCCGTACCGGTGGCGGTTCGGCCGGCAATACGGTGGTGGCGCTGTCACAGCTGGGCGGCAAGGCCTTTTACTCCTGCCGCGTGGCGGACGATGAGTTAGGCGCTTTTTACACGCAAGACTTGCTGTCGCACGGCGTGGCCACCAACCTCACGCACACCCAGCAGCGCCCGGGCCAGACCGGCAGCTGCATGGTGATGGTGACCCCTGACGCAGAGCGCAGCATGAGCACCTTTCTGGGCGCTACCGCCGACCTGGACCACACGTCCCTGCATGAGGCCGATATCGCCCGCTCGCAGGTCTATTACATGGAAGGTTACCTGGCCGCCTCGCCCTCTGGTCTGGACGCCGCCTTGCGAGGGCGTGCCATCGCCAAGGCCGCTGGTGTGGCCCTGGCCAGCACGCTCAGCGATGTGTCGATGATCAATTTTTGCCGCTCCGGCCTGGACGCCATCATCGGTGACGGCCTGGACTACCTGTTTTGCAATGAAGAAGAAGCGCAGGTCTGGTGCGGCACCCAAGACTTGGCGGCGATCTGTCGCCAAATTAGCCAGCTCGCCATGACGGTTTGTTTGACCCGCGGCCCCTTGGGTTGCATCGTGTTGCATTCTGGCGATCAGACCACGGTGCCTGCAGCAAAGGTGACCGCCGTGGACACCAACGGTGCTGGCGATATGTTTGCCGGCGCTTTTCTGTACGCCGTCACACATGGCCACAGCCGTTCCCAATCGGCCTGGCTGGCCAACCAAGCCGCGGCGCAGGTGGTCAGCCAGCACGGCAACCGTCTTAGCGCAGCGGCCATGGGCGACATCAAAACCCGTTTTGACGCTTACCTGGGCTAATTTTCAGCGGCTAACGACTGTAGAGCTTCACGCGTCAGCAGCAGCACTTGGTCTTCGCCGGCGCTGGTGGCTAGCCAGACCGGCTCCAACTGGGGGAAGGCTGCTTCAAAGTGCTCGCGTTCATTGCCGATTTCCAGCAGCAGCACGGCACCGGGCGTCATATGGGCCGGTGCCTGGGCCAGCAGGCTGCGCACAAAGTCCATGCCATCGGCGCTGCCCGCCTGATTGCCATCCAGCGCTATGGTAGGTTCGGCCTTGAATTCTGGTGGCAAGGCTGCCATGCTGGCGGCGTTGACGTAGGGTGGGTTGCACAGAATCAGGTCATAGGGCCCGTGCACCTGGGCCAGGCCGTCTGAGCTCAGCAGCCTGATGCGCCCCTGCAGACCGTGCTTGTCCACATTGATGCGGGCCACTGCCAGCGCGTCGGGCGACAGGTCGGAGGCGTCCACGGCCAGCTCAGGCCAGACCATAGCCGCCAGCACTGCCAGGCTGCCGTTGCCGGTGCACAGGTCCAGCGCGCGGCGGGTGTCCTGGCCCAGCCAGTAGTCCAGGGACTCATCCATCAGCAACTCAGCAATCAGCGAGCGCGGCACGATGGCGCGCTCGTCGACATAAAACGGTACGCCCATCAGCCAGGCCTCGTGCGTGAGGTAGGCGGCCGGTTGCCTGCTGCTGATGCGTGCTTCTAAAAGCATAGCAACCTCGCCTTGCTGCACAAGGCTTACAGGCTGATTTTCCTTGGAATCCGGGCTGGTGGCGGGGTCGTCCAAGGGGGTGTCCAGCGGCAGGCCCAGGCGCCATAGCACCAGCCAGGCCGCCTCGTCAAACGCGTTGTCGGTGCCATGCCCAAAGGCCACCCCGGCGGCGTCGAGCTGGCAGGCGCTTTGGGTGATCAGTTCGAGCAGGGTCACTCAATCCCGCAGCAGGTCGTTCAGGCTGGTCTTGGCGCGGGTCTGGGCGTCGACGCGTTTGACGATGATGGCGGCGTACAGGCTGTATTTGCCGCCGTCTTTGGGCATGCTGCCACTGATCACCACTGAGCCGGCGGGCACGCGGCCGTAGGTCACGGTGCCGGTGGCGCGGTCGTAAATCGGGGTGCTCTGGCCGATGTACACGCCCATCGAGATCACCGAGTTTTCTTCAATGATCACCCCTTCCACCACCTCGGAGCGGGCGCCGATGAAGCAGTTGTCTTCAATGATGGTGGGGCCGGCCTGCATGGGCTCCAACACACCGCCAATGCCCACGCCGCCACTCAGGTGCACGTTCTTGCCAATCTGGGCGCAGGAGCCCACGGTGGCCCAGGTGTCCACCATGGTTCCCTCGTCCACATAGGCGCCAATGTTCACATAAGACGGCATCAAGATCACGCCCTTGGCCAGGTAGCTGCCGCGCCGAGCCACGGCTGGGGGCACCACGCGCACGCCGCTGGCCTTCATGGCGGCCTCGTCCAGGTGCGAGAACTTGGTCGGCACCTTATCAAAAAAGCCCAGGTCGCCAGCGCGCATGATGGCGTTGTCCTTGAGCCTAAAGCTCAGCAGAACAGCTTTTTTGATCCACTGGTGCGTGGTCCACTGGCCCACGCCGTCACGGGTAGCCACCCGCAGACGCCCGCCGTTGAGCTCGGCGATCACGTGTTCGACTGCGGCCACGATCTCGGGCGGCGCGGACTTGGGCGAAAAGTTGGCGCGGTCTTCCCACGCGGCGTCCAGGGTGGCTTGCAGGGCTTGGGTCATGTCGGATTCTTCTTTCAGGTTCTGGATGTGACAAATTGGACAATGCGCTGGGCCGCTTCCACGCATTCGGCGGTCTCGGCCACCAGGGCCATGCGAATACGCTGCGACCCTGGGTTGCCGCCCTGGCCATCGCGGGCCAGGTAGGAGCCGGGCAAAACCGTCACATTGTAAAGAGCGTGCAGCTCACGCGCAAAAGCCGCGTCGTCGCCCTGTACCCGGGCCCACAGGTAAAAGCCGGCATCGGGCAGGGCCACGTCCAGCACCTCGGCCAGTATCGGCGTGACCTGGGCAAACTTGCTGCGGTACTGGGCTCGGTTGTCCACCACATGTGCCTCGTCGCCCCATGCGGCAATGCTGGCGCTCTGCACCACTGGGCTCATGGCGCTGCCATGGTAGGTTCGGTACAGCAAAAACGGTTTGATCAGCGCCGCATCGCCCGCCACAAAGCCGCTGCGCATGCCCGGCACGTTGCTGCGCTTGGACAGGCTGGTGAAGGCGATCAGGTTTTTGAAATCGGCCCGGCCCAGTTGCGCTGCTGCTTCCAGGCCGCCCAGCGGCGGCTCGGCGCGGAAATAAATCTCGCTGTAGCACTCGTCCGAGGCGATCACAAAGCCGTAGCGGTCGCTCAAGGCAAACAGCTTCTGCCACTCCGCCAGGGGCATCACCGCGCCTGTCGGGTTGCCGGGGGAGCAAACAAACAGCAGCTGGGTGCGGGCCCAGACCGCCTCAGGCACGCTGTCCCAGTCGGCCGCAAAGTTGCGCGCTGGGTCGCTGGCCACAAAGTAGGGCTCAGCCCCGGCCAGCAGCGCTGCGCCTTCGTAGATTTGGTAGAAGGGGTTGGGGCAAACCACCAGCGGTGCCGCCTGGCCGGTGGGCGAGGGCGTCACCACGGTCTGCGCCAGGGCAAACAGCGCCTCGCGCGAGCCGTTCACCGGCAGAACCTGTGTGGCCGGGTTCAGGCTCAGGCCGTAGCGGCGCTGCAGCCACTGGCAGCAGGCCTCGCGCAGTTTGGGCTCGCCCGCGGTGGCCGGGTAGGCCGCCAGGCCGCTGGGTGTGCTGTAGATGGCGTCCACCATTGCCTGCTGGATAAAGTGCGGCGTGGCATGTTTGGGCTCACCCATGCCCAGGCTGATCGGCGAGTAAGCCGGGTTGGGCACCGTGCCGGCAAACAGCTGGCGCAGGCGCTCAAAAGGGTAGGGGTGAAGTTTGGTGAGCAGGGGGTTCATGGGGTGTTGGGCGTTAGTAGCCCTGGAACAGGAAATCGAGGGCGACGGTGATTTGAGTCTGCTCGTGGCGCAAGGATGCCACTGGTGCTTTCAGGATGCGCCTTGGGACTGCCCCCATTTTGGGTGTCTCCAGCAGGTAGTCCTCGTCACCGACTCTCAATACCGGCATCAGCCGGCTGGGGAGCTTGACCTTGGCAAACTGCGCCACATGCCGCAGCGGTATCACCATGCGGCTGTCCAAGCCGTCGAGGAGGTCGCTTTGCACATCCAGAAGGTAGGGCGTCGACCCTGCCGATGCACCTGGATTGGCGTGAACGTCGAAGCGTGCCATCAAAAGCTTCTCCATTGATCCAGCGGCAGCCCTTCTGCTTCTATGGTTGCGTTGTACGCTGAAATGAAGTCGCCATGCTCCTGACGCCACCGCCGCTCTTGTTCTTGCCGTACGACAGCACGGAGGTGGCTGTCGCATACCTGCGATACATTGATCTGCAGACGCTTGGCGGCTTCCAGCACGTCAGCGCTCAAGCTCAGGTTGGTGGCGCGTTTTGTCGCGCGGCCCGTTTTGACTCTCGGCTCGGGTGCGGTTGTGTCAGTGATTGGCATTTTGGATCTCATGCGTACAAGATGATGTGCATAGTTTATACGCACGAAACCAATCTACCAAGGGACTCACTCAAACACGTCCGCGTCCGCCAGCAGCTTGCCAGCCGCATCTTTGGCGGCCAGTTGGGGGGTGGATTGCAGCGGCCAGTGCACGCCTACTGTGGGGTCGTTCCAGCGCAGGCTGCGCTCGTGTTCGGGGTACCAGTAGTCGGTGGTCTTGTACAAAAACTCGGCACTCTCGCTGGTCACCACAAAGCCGTGGGCAAAGCCCGGTGGCACCCACAGTTGCCGGTGGTTGTCGGCGCTTAGTTGCACGCCAACCCACTGGCCAAAGTGGGGTGAGCTGCGGCGCAGGTCTACCACTACATCAAACACCACGCCCTGGGTTACCCGCACCAGTTTGCCCTGTGGGTGCTTAATCTGGTAGTGCAGGCCACGCAGCACACCCTTGGCTGACTTGCTGTGGTTGTCTTGCACAAACTGTACATCCAGCCCGGTGCAATGTGCAAAGTCGCGCGCGTTGAAGCTCTCAAAAAAGAAACCGCGCGCATCGCCAAACACCTTGGGCTCCAAGATCAGCACGCCAGGCAGGGCGGTGGGGGTAACGGTGTAAGGCATGGCTTACTTCAGTAAACCCAGCAAATATTTACCATAACCGTTTTTGGCCAGTGGTGCTGCTAGTTTTTGCAATTGCTCCGGATTGATCCAGTGTTGACCAAAAGCAATTTCTTCGGGGCATGCCACCTGCAGCCCCTGGCGTTTTTGCAAGGTGGCGATAAAGCTGGCGGCCTCCAGCAGGCTGTCATGGGTGCCTGTGTCGAGCCAAGCGTAGCCGCGACCCATGATCTCCACATTCAGCTGACCCAGCTCCAGGTAGCGTCGGTTCACATCAGTAATCTCCAACTCGCCACGCGCAGACGGCTTGATGCTGGCCGCAATGTCGCACACCTGATGGTCGTAAAAATACAGGCCGGTCACCGCGTAATTGCTTTTGGGTTGGGCAGGTTTTTCTTCAATGCTGATAGCACGCTGCTGCCCGTCAAAGGCCACCACGCCATAGCGCTCCGGATCATGCACATGGTAGGCAAACACTGTGGCGCCTGAGGTTTGGGCGTTGGCGCTTTGCAACTGCTTGACGAGGTCGTGACCATAGAAAATATTGTCACCTAGCACCAGTGCGCTGGGCTGGTCCGCTACAAAGTCGCGGCCGATGATGAAAGCCTGCGCCAGGCCGTCTGGGCTCGGCTGCACCGCATACTCAATGTGCATGCCCCACTGGCTGCCGTCGCCCAGCAGCTCGGCAAAGCGCGGCGTGTCTTGCGGGGTGGAGATCACCAGCACCTCCCGGATGCCGGCCAGCATCAGCGTGCTCAAGGGGTAGTAAATCATCGGCTTGTCATAAACCGGCATCAGCTGCTTACTCACCGCTTGTGTTACCGGGTAGAGACGCGTGCCGGAGCCGCCGGCCAGGATGATGCCTTTTCGTTGTATTGTCATGCGTTGACCTTGATAAGTTTGTCTGAGCGGCCACCACCAAAACGTCGGTCTCTCTGGGTGTAGGAGTCAATGGCCTGCTGTAACTGCGTTTCGCCAAACGCCGGCCATAGCACATCGGTGAAGAACAGCTCGGTGTAGGCCAACTGCCACAGCATGAAATTGCTGATGCGGGCCTCGCCACCAGTCCGTATGAGCAGATCGGGCTCAGGCGCATAGGCGGTGCTGAGGTAGGGGGCAAGGCCGGCCTCGGTAAGTGCCTCTGGGAGGGCACCCGGGTTAGAGGCCTGCCAAGCCTTCATGGCTTGCAGTAGATCCCATCTGCCGCCGTAGTTGGCTGCAATGGTGAGCGTGATAGCCGTGTTGTGCGCTGTCGCGGCCTGGGCATCGCTGATCAGCATTTGGATGCGGGCGTTAAAGCCTGAGGTGTCGCCAATCACCCGAAGTCTAACCCCGCGGTCAATCATGTCACGAACCTCTTTTTGCAGGTACAGCGTCAGAAGGCCCATCAGGCCCGACACTTCATCGGCTGGACGTTTCCAGTTTTCTGTGCTGAACGCAAATAAGGTCAGGTAGCCCACGCCCCGCTCGGCACAGGCCTGCACCAGCGATCGCACTCTTCGCGCACCGCTGGCATGACCCATGGCAACAGGCAATGACCGCTGCTGGGCCCAACGCCTGTTGCCGTCCATGATGACGGCAATGTGTTGCGGCATCGGGTTCAGTGTTGGAAATTGATGAATGGCCACGACCGTCAAGCTTGGCGCTGACCGCGCCGCAGGTATAAAAAAGAACGAGGCCCGCCTGAGCCTAGGAGTGCAGCGATCGTCTAACTGACCCTTGCGTTGACCCGATTTTAGCGGTTTTGAAAAGCATTGAGTAGCCACCATTGGCACAGTGAAACCCGCCATCGAGCAAGGGCCGTCGGCGCAAAAACTAGACGGAAGTCGTCGCTATCGCATCGACAGCTCCGATCTGCACCAAAGCTTGGGAATTTATCCGTGGCGCAGCTTCACGCTGTCAAAGCCTCTGACAGTTGGAGCCACTGTTCTTCCAATATCTGCAATTCGGCGTTGACCAGATTGAGCCGTTTGCCCAACTCGGCGAGCTCCATTGGGGGCAGGGGAGTGCAGAGGCGCGCTTCTAGGGCGGTGCTTTCGGACTGAAGGACGGTCATACGGTTGTCGACTTCATCCAACTGGCGTTTGAGGGCGCGGGCACCGGGCGCGGTAGCAACCGAGGTGACGCCGGCGCCAGCAGATTGTGCCGGCTTCGCGCCCGCCGAGGGGGTCGCTTGGGTCTTTGTGGTCGGGGTAAGCGCCTTGACGGCAGCTTTGGGCGCGGCGCTGGCCTCTTTGATAGCTTCGCGCTGGCGCTTGGCTTCGTCCAGCAAATAGCGCTGGTAGTCGTCCAGGTCGCCGTCAAACGGGGCGACGCCGCCGCGCGAGACCATCCAGAATTCGTCGCAGACGGCGCGCAGCAGGGCGCGGTCGTGGCTGACCAGCATCACGGT